>SIRY01000113.1 GCA_004366215.1 Actinomycetota bacterium
GGTGCGACAGCTCGCGGCCGTCGTAGGCCTCGGCCAACTTGGCCGTTCGTTCGCCGAGGGCCTCGTCATGACGAGCTGGGTCGTCGCGGGCGTGCGACGCGACGAGCAGGTCGCGTCGCTCGACAACCCTGCGCTCGTCGTCATCGCGACCGGAGAAGACGATCTGGCCGGGGCACTCGAGAGCGTGCCTCCTGCGTGGCGGCACGGCCGTCTCGTCCTACTCCAGAACGAGCTCCTGCCTGACCAGTGGGAGCGCCACGGCGTCGACGATCCGACCGTCGTCGTGGTCTGGTTCAGCCGCAAGCCTCACGAGCCCGTGCGCGAGCTGCGCCCGTCTGTTGCGTGGGGCCCGCACGCGGAGGCCATCGCCACGGCGCTCGGTGCGATCGAGCTGCGCTGTGAGGTCGTGACGGATCGCGAGTCGCTGATTCGGGCCCTCGTCACGAAGAACACGTTCATCTGGGCCACGAACCTCGCAGGCCTCATCGAGCCGGGCATCACGACGAGCCGACTGAGCGGTCCGGATCGCGACCTGCTCGTCGCGCTCACCAGAGAAGCCGTCGATGTCCAGGCTGCGATCCTGCGCCGCGACGCGGACGACCTGTACGACTCCTGCCTCCGCGAGGTCGAGGCACAGCTCAGACGCGAGCCTGACCGCCCTGTCGGCGGCCGCCAGGCGCCTCGACGGGCAGCTCGCCTCGTCGCGCTCGCGGCAGCCCACCACTGCAGCGTGCCGCTTGCCACCCGAGCTGCTTCGCGCTAGTCCGGTGGCGGAGTGAGGAACACCGCGACGAAGTCGCGCCAGAACGGCGCGAGGTAGTGGTCCGGCGCAAAGTACATCGTGGGCAGGAGGTTGGTCCCGACGAGTCCCGAGCCGGTGTCGCTGAACGTCGCGAAGCTCACCCAGTCAGGGTTGATGTCGAGCTGCATTCCCCGCTCCGCGCCGGCCCACACGAGGAGCGAACCGAGCTCGTAGGGCGACAGACCAGGCCCACCAACCCAGACGAGGTCGCCGCTAGCCGTCTCCCCGAGTCCGCTCCGCCACGTCGCTACGAGGTTGCCGAGCGAGTATCCCCAGGTGACGAGCGGGTTGTCGGTAGCTGCCGGGACCACGCGCCCTCCGTCGACGAGTAGCGAGAGGTTCTGGCGTACCGCCGTCACCGACGGGGATGGACCGACGTCGCGTCCCCACGACCCGATAGCGACCTGGCCGTGTGCGTACTCGACCATCGAGGCTGCCCCGCTGACCAGCGGCACGCCGACCACGCCATCCTGCTCGAAGCCTCCCCCAGCGACCGCGAACTGAAATCCTCCCTCGAAGGCAGCGACGAGCTCAGGCGACCAACTCGGCGGCACCATTCCCTGGAACCGAAACGACCCGTTCGGTTGAGAGGTGCCCGCGATGATCTGCACCCAGGCGTGAGCCTGGTCGATCCAGGCCAGTCCTACGCTCGGAGCCCCGGGGGCAGGCTGGATCGTCGCGGTGAACACCACGAAGCCACCCGGTCCTGGTGTCCCCGCCGGCTCCCACGCGACCGGCTGGCCGCTCGGGCTCACGAGGCTCGGCGGCGTCGGCCACAGCTGCTCGGGTGCTCCCCGAGCGTTGAGCACGCCCGGGTGCGCGAGGCGCACGGGAGCCTGGCCTTGGGCGGCGCCCGCTGCGCCAGGGGTCACGACGTGCGTCGATGGCGCAGCGCTCACCTGCCCGTGCTGGCCACACGAGGCGAGGAGTACGGCGAACGCGAAGGCGAACCCCAGGCCGTATCCTCTCGACCTCCGTCGCCGGAGGCTGACACCGCGACTGGTCCGATTCACGCCGCCATGAAGCGCCGCACGGCCACCGCAGACCCAGTCGCACCGACGACGATGCCGACCAGCACGACGACGGCGAGCGTGCCGACCACATCTCCTGAGGTGATGACGAAGCCCGCGAGGAGGTGGATCTGGAAGCGATTGATCGCAAAGCTGATGAGGTCCCGGATTCCGACGACGACGGCACCCGCGAGCAGCGCTCCCACGAGCCCCTGGACGAGCCCTTCCAGCATGAAGGGGATCTGGATGAAGGAGTTGGTGGCGCCGACGAGACGCATGACCGCGACCTCTCGGCGCCGAGCGAAGATCGCAACACGGATCACGTTCAAGATGAGTACGGCGGCCGACACCAGCAGGACGACCGCGATCACCAAGATCACCGACTGCGCGACGGTCGAGATCGCGAGGATGGTGTGGATCGCAGAGAAGTTGTCGTTCACCGCGTAGACCCCTGGTTCGCCGCGGAGCACCGCCGCGATCGCAGGCGCTTCGGCAGGGTTCACGAGCGACACGCGGTAGAAGGTGGGGACCTGCGACTCCGGCACCGCGTTCACGAGGTCTGGTTGGTTGGCGAGGAGCCGCCGAAAGTCCTGGTAGGCGATCGGACGGGGTACGTAGCTAAAGGAGCGCACGGTCGGCAGCTGGTGGAGCTCTGCCTCGACGGCTCGGTACTCCGACCGAGACGCGCTCGGTTGCATGAACAGGAGGAGCTGCACGTTGCCTTGCCACTCGCTCGTCGCCGTGCGAACCCCCTGCTTGATGAGCAGGGCAGCTCCGACGAGCGAGAGCGACACGGCGACCGTCAAGATCGCCGCGAGC
>ML178763.1:0-2672 GCA_004366215.1 Actinomycetota bacterium
CCGCCGAAGCCGTCCCGCAGCTCGTCGACGATCCACACCTCCACCACTGGCTCACCCTCGCCGAGGAGCGGATCCAGTTCCAAGGGCTCCCCGCGCGGATCTGCTGGCTCGGGCTCAAGGATCGCGCCCGCGTAGGCCTTGCCTTCAACGACCTCGTCGCCCGAGGTGAGCTGCGCGCGCCGATCGTGATCGGTCGAGATCACCTCGACACGGGGTCTGTAGCGAGCCCCTACCGCGAGACCGAGGCGATGTTGGACGGCTCCGACGCGGTCTCAGACTGGCCTCTGCTCAACGCCATGCTCAACGTCGCCTCCGGCGCGACGTGGGTCTCCATCCACCACGGCGGCGGTGTCGGCATGGGGTTCTCGCAGCACGCCGGCCAGGTGATCGTCGCGGACGGCACCGAGGCTGCCGCACGGCGCCTCGCGAGGGTGCTCCACAACGACCCCGCCATCGGCGTCGTGCGCCACGCCGATGCAGGCTACGAGGAGGCGATCGACGAGGCCCGCGCTCGAGGACTCAAGGTGCCGTGGCTCGCCTAGCGCCCGAACGCGACGCGGTCGTCTTCACGAACGCCACGCTCGCTGACGTGACCGCGGCGCGGCGGCTCCGTATCGAGTCAGGCTGGGTCGCCGTCCGTGGATCGCGGATCCACGCCCGAGGGACCGGGGCTCCACCACGCGGGCTCCCTCAGCTGGACCTCGAGGGACGCCTCGTCACCGCCGGACTCATCGAGTGCCACACGCACCTCCTCTTCGCCGGCAACCGTGTGGGTGACGTGCTTGCCCGCATGGGCGAAGCCGCGGCCGACGGGCGTCTCGGGGCTGGAGGCATCCGCGCGACCGCCGCAGCGACGGCTGCCGCCTCCGACGAAGACCTCCTCGAGCTCCTCCACCGGCGGCTCGCAGCCTTCGCGGCGCAGGGCGTCACCACCGTGGAGGTCAAGAGCGGCTACGGGCTCACGAGCGCTGCCGAGGCTCGACTCCTCGAGCTCGCCGTCACAGGAGCGCACCGCGCACGCCGTGAGCTCGGCGTCGACGTGCGGGTGACCTACCTCGGCCTCCACGCGCTCCCGCGAGCACCCCACGCTCGTCACGAGGCCATCGAGGATGCGTGCGCCCTCCTCGACCGCCTGCCAGCCGAGGTCCGGCTCGTCGACGCCTTCGTCGACCCGCACGCGGCCACGGTCGCCGAGGGCAGGCGGTTTCTCGAAGCGGCACGGGCGCGCGGACTGGGCGTGCGGCTCCACGCCGACCAGTTCGGCGACGCCGGCGGAGCACTGCTCGCGGCGGAGCTCGGCGCGCTCGGAGCAGACCACCTCGACCACGCCTCACCCGAAGGCGTGCGCGCGCTGGCTCGAGCGCAGACGGTCGCCGTCGTGACCCCCTTCGCGAGCATCCACGGTGGCACCCAGAGCCGCCCGCCCGTCGAGCAGTTCCGGCGGGCCGGCGTTCGCATCGCGTGCTCGAGTGACGCGAACCCAGGGACTGCTCCCAGTGTCGCCGTGCGCACCGCGGCGCTCCTCGCGCTCGCGCTGTGGCAGCTGCACCCGCTCGAGCTCTTTGCCGGACTGACGCGCGAGGCAGGGCGTGCGCTCGGGCTCACGGATCGCGGAGCCATCGAGCCCGCGATGCGCGCCGACCTCGTCGCCTGGGACGCCTCGCACCCCTACGAGCTCGTCGCGACCGACCTACCGCTCGCACCGATCGTCCTCACCCGCCTCGCCGACGAGGCGCAGCCGTAGCCAGCTGAGTGCGGCCCTCGCAGGGGCGCTCGCGCGAGCCCCGAGACCCCGGTGCACGGCGGCACGAGCGCCCTTCGGCGGCCCCACCCCCGGGTACCGGTCGCTCCGGCGGCGACGTCACGACTCGTCGTCGCGCGTAGCTCGCGAGCCAAAGGCGCGAGGCCACCGCCGCTCGCTCACGGGCGCGTGGCGATGAGCAGATCGCTGCCAGAGCTCGATCCAGCTTCGCTGCGCCGGAACGAAAGGCGTCTTCGCCCGTCGGGACTCCCAGAAGTCACTCGCCGCCTCACGCGCTCCTTGAGCCAGCGCTGCCGCGATACGGTCCGTCAATGCTGCCGGTCGCTCGCCTTCTCGAGGCCACACCGGCTCGCCCACGACGACCGTCGTGGTGGCTGGACGCAGACGACGCTGCCCCTTGCCGAGGATCTCCCAGGTACCGTCGAGCGAGATCGGCACCACAGGACGCCCGCAGCGCACCGCGACCTGTGCGGCTCCTGGCTTTGGCTCCCGAGGAAGTCCGTCTGGCGTGCGACCGCCTTCGGGGAAGAGCAGCAGATTCCACCCCTCGCGCACGAGCCGTTCTGCGAGCTCGGCGGAGCGTCGCGACGGTCGTTGCCGCTCGATCGGGATCGCGTCGAGCACGAACGCTGAGAGCAGCGCCTTCGAGCGGCGATCGAAGAAGTAGTCAGCCCCGGCGCCGACCACGGTGCGGTGACGCACACGAGGCGGGAGCACCGACAGCACGAGTGGCGTGTCGAGGTGGCTCGCGTGGTTCGCGACGAAGATGACAGGCTCCTCGAGTGTGTGCAAGACAGCGCCGCCGACGAGCGTCGGTCGGCTCACGAGTCGAACGCTCGGCAGCACGACGCCGTCGAGCACGAGCGCTCGCGCGACCCGCGCGACGTCGGTGCGAGCAAAGTCCGTGTCG
>ML178763.1:2682-9444 GCA_004366215.1 Actinomycetota bacterium
CCGCACCCCCCCGGGCACCTCGGCGGCGCACCACGAGCTCTTGGGGCGCCCCAGGCTGTCGCGCGACGAAGCGCAGCGCGTCGCGCACCTTCACGCCCCCGCCCTCCCCTCGCTCACGTCGGCCATCACGAGCGGCGGGCTGTGTAGGTGCGTGATGCTCGGATCCGGTCCAACGATCGAGCGGGCCATCTCGAGCGCGTCGTCGAGGGTGCTCGCAGCCTGAAACCCGAGGCGACGCGCGGCTGCGGGGTTGCCACCGAGGATGATGACGCCTCCGAGGTGGTCGAGCGCGTGCGCACCCCAGTACCACATGTAGAACGGGTGGACGCCGTGGTAGGCGTGCTGAGTCCGGTAGAGGTGGATGTACCAAGGGTCGCGCGCGAAGCCCTCTCCGTACTTCGCCTCGATGCCGCTCGGCTCCGGCGCCCCGGCGAGCACCTGCTCGAAGAAGTCGATGTAGCTCGGGTGGAACGCCGGGTCGAACTCTGGGCGAGTCGGGTGCGCCATGATGACGACCCCGCCTCGGCGCACGAGCGGACGCCCTCGGTACATGTTGAACAGGTAGCCGAGCCCAAGGCAGTAGACGAGGATGGGATTCATGATGGAGTTGACGTTGTAGGGCCCGACGAAGGGCAACCCCATGGTGAGGACGTCGGTCTGCCCTTCCACCGGCACGAGCTGCTGGCGAAACACCCGCTCGAGGGTCTTGTCGTGGACCGCCTCCACCTCTCCGGCAGCGACGCCGGTGACGCCGTAGGGAGACCGAATGCGGTGGAAGATCTCTCGCGCGAGGTGAGGCGGCGTCCGGCGCAACGACTCCGCGACCGCGACGTAGCTCGCTCGGTCTCGAAGGTCCCACTCCCACTCCCGGCGGTTGAGGAAGCGAAAAGCCGGGGGGAAGGTGTTGGTGTTCAGCGTGGTCTCGATCTGGAAGATCCGCACGCCGCTGCGGGCGATGAGCCGACCCATTCGCCAGTTGGACGAGTGGAGCTGCGAGTTGTGACGATCCATGAACGACCGCGAGTGCACCATGGTCGTCACGTTGTGGTGGAAGCGAATGGAGTCGTAGCTCGCGAGCCCCGTCGCGACGCTCTTGTGGCCCCCATCCATCGCGACGAGGTTGATGTTGACGTACACGAGCAGGTCGCTCTCCACCGCACGTCGGTTGAGCTCGACCAGCTCACCCTCCTCGGTGTGGCCGACGACCACCATGTTGGCCTTGTCTTCGGCGTCGTGCTGGGTGATCATGCCTCGCGGGGCGAGCGCGTCGTACACCCGACGTCCAAGCGCGTGGCGCAACTCCGCCTCGGTCATCCGACGATGGAGCGCGAGCGCGGCGATGAGCTGGACGTCCTCGACGCCCTTGCTCGCCGCGAGCTCGAGCACCTCTTCGATCACGACGCTGCGCACGTCCGGCGACGCCATCGGAGGCAGGGGCAGCGACACGTCATCGAACGCGATGGTCAGGCGCATCCCCGGAAACAGCTGAGCCTCGAGCGGCTCTGCGTCGATCGGGTGCGTGAGCGCGTGGCGGACCGCAGCCCGAACGTCGCGGACGGCCGGCAGCGGATCCGGTGGGTAGACGATCCGCGACCCTGCCGGGAGCCGCTCGAGTCGGAACCCCTCCCCAAACCAGAACAGCGTGGGCGGAGTCGAACGATCTACTTCGAGCACAAATCCAGGACGATGAGCCACCTAACGTGCCTTCCTCTGCGTCAGGTCGAAGACCACCTTGACCGCATCTGCGCGTCCACCGTCGTGCGCCTTGGCGATCGCACTGACGTAGTCGTGGAGGCGGTAGCGATGCGTCACGAGCCGCCCGAGGCCAAGGGCGCTCGCGAGCCCGAGCGCGATGGCGAAGGTCCGAACCGAGCCCGCCGGCTGGCCGAGCGCCGCAGCGGTCGAGTCGTCGAGCACCTCGGTGCCGTAGGCGTAGGCACCCTTGAGGCGAACCTCTCGGTGCCACAGCGGTGCGAGGTCGATCCGCTCGCTGCTCGGCATCCCCGCGAGGACAACTTCGCCCCCTGGGCGCACCACCTCGATGGCGAGCTGCAGAGATCGACCAGATCCGACCGCGTCGATGACGACGTCGTAGCCGTCACCGAGGAACCTGCCTGCACGAAACGACGACCGCAGCCTGCGTGCCCGCTCGACGACCTCTTCCTCTCGCACGACGAGGTGCGCACCGAGCTGCGCTGCGAGCTCGCGTTGGCGCGGGTACCGTGCCACCGTCGTGACGCTCGCAAAGCTCCCGAGTCGAGCAGCGACGGCGGTCGCGACGAGGCCCACGGTGCCCGCCCCGATGATCGCGAGGTGTCCCTCGCGTCGACGAGAGCACGGTGTGCACGCCACACGCGAGGGGTTCGACCATGACGGCGTCGGCGTCGCTCAGATCCTCCCCGACCGGGTGCAGCATCGACTCGTGGACGACGAGCTCGGTCGACCAACCGCCGCCGGTCGATGCGCAGTAGCCGAGCTGGATGCCGGGCCTCAGGTCACCCCGCGTAATCGACTCGCACTGCTGAGTCGCGCCGGCCTGGCACGCGCGACACGGCTCCAGCCCGCGCGTGACGCAAGTGAGAGCCGGCTCAATGACGAAGCGGCCAGAGCGCCCAGGGACGGTGACGACGACCTCGTGCCCGGGAACGAACGGCATCGAGGTGAGAGGCTCGAAGTACCGCGAGCTCTCGAAGAACAGCGCCGCGAGGTCTGAGCCGCAGATGCCAGCGAGGCGGGGGTGCGCCCGAAGCCAGCCCGCGCCCGGCAGCTCTGGCGGGTCGAGGTCGCGCAGCAGCAACGGACCGCTCTCGATCGCTCGTGAGAGCACGGAGCGCTCGAGCAACCGCGCGGCTGCGAAGCGGAGCGGACGCCGTTCAACGACGAGCGCCCTCACCGATCACCACCGATGGGTAGCACGACGCGGCCGAAACCCTGCGGGCGCCGCCACTCCTCGATGAGCCAGCCCCGTCGGCGCGCGAGCGCGCGGAGCTTCACGTCCGGATTCACGACCACCGCCGTCCCAGCCGCCTCGAGCATCGGCAGATCGCTCGTCGAGTCAGCGTAGGCGACGGTGTCGTCCTGCGCGATGCCGAAGCGAGCTGCGAGCTCGCGAACTACGTCGGCTCGGGCCTCACCGATAGGAAGCGTCCCTGGCACCATGCCCGAGAGACGCCCGTCGCGCTCGGGCATGTCGAGGCAGATGAGCTCGTCGAAGAGTGGGCGAAACGGCTCGACCGCCCACCGCAGTGCACCGGTCACGCCGACGGTGATGTGGCCAGCTGCGCGATGCTGGCGAACCCGCGCGATACCCTCTGGAAACGCCTTTCGCATGAGGTACCCGGTCATGAGTTTGGGCGCGAGACGATCGAGCTCGGTCGGATCGGCGTCGCGGTAGCGACGGTAGAAGTAGCGGAGAAAGTCCGAGCGATCTCGCGCGTCGAGGCGTAGGAGGCGCGGCGCCTCGAGGAGCAGGCTCGCCACGAGTCCGGCGCGCTCCCACGGGCCGACGGCGCTGGTTGCGACGTAGGCGAACGAGTCGACCACGTTCGCAGCCACGAGCGTGTTCTCGACGTCGAAGACCACGAGGCGCCGCCCGCGGAACAGGCCGGCACGGAGTCGCTCCTCCCGGCTCCGACGCGGCGTCCGCCGTGGCGACGTCCGCGCGCGAGCGTGCTCGACCACCGAGGGTAGGTGGACGTCGAGGATGAAGTGCTCCCAATCGATGAGTGCCGGGTCGACGACGACACCGTCGCTTGGCTCGACTCGAGCGGCGAGCTGCGCGAGCTTGGTCGTCGCGTAGAGCGCCTCGCACTCGGCGTAGGCGCCGTAGAGCTCTACGTAGGAGTGGGCACGTTCGAGCGCGTCGCTCACGTCGACGAGGTCATCTTGGAGGCTGAGCGCTTCACCCCGGAGCGGCAGGCGGCCGAGCAACGCGAGCGCAGCCCGGAGGGCGCGGCGCCGCCGCTCGAGACGCCGCTCGACCTCCCCACGTGCAGGATACGTCCACGCGGGGATCGCGACCGCCTGACCCCGCTCGTCGTAGAGCGGGTGCTCGCCGAAGTAGCGTCGGATCAACGAGACCATCGCGTCGTAGCGCAGCGGGTTGCGCGTGCCAGAGGCTGCGTGGTAGTAGGCGATCGTGCTCGGGGGGTTCGCCGCCGCGCTCAGTACCGCACCCACGACGAAGTCCACCGGGATGACGTCGACGACCGTCTCCGCGGATCCGGGAAACTCCCTGAGGAGCCCACGAGCGAACGAGATGATGATGGGCTCTGCCATGCGAAACCCACGGATCCAGCCCGGACGGGGTTCTTGGTAGCTCGACTCGATGATCGATGGTCGCACGATGGAGATCGGCGTCGCGCCCCGGCGCTCCTCGAGCACCCGCTCTCCGAGCGCCTTCGTCATGGCGTACGCGTCGGGCCAGCCCAAGCTCTGAGCGCGCGATCGACCGAGTGCGACCATGTGCGCGTGGACCCAGTCGCGGCGCAGACGCTCGGTTCGCTCCGCGAGCAGCGCGACACCTGCGGCGCCGAGCTCGCTGCGGGCACGCTCGCGAAAGCGAGCGAGCTGAACTGGGTCACGGCTGCGCCGCTCTGCTTCGCGGCGCAGCTCGCGCGCCGCCTCTACCTCGCGGCGCCAGTCCACATCCGGGTAGTGCGGCTGGCTGGCGAGCGACGTCTCGGGTGCGTCGCCTCGGCGCGACCCAGCGACGTAGGCGGTCGAGATCGCGACGAAGTGCCCTGGGTCTTCGTTGGCTGAGGCCCTCGCGGCCTGGTAAGCCTCGAGAACTCGAGCGGGTCCGAGCAAGTTGATCTCGACGGCCGCGTCGAGCGTCGCGTCGAAGCTCACCGTCGCCGCGGAGTGGACGACGATCGCCGCGCCTGCCAGCACCTCGCGGCCCTCGGGACTCAGGCCGAGGCCGTCGCGTCCGACGTCGCCTTCAACGAGGACGACTCGCTCTGCGACCTGAGCGTCGAAGGTGGAGCGGCCCCACTCGGCGCGCAGGCGATCGAAGCAGTTGTTGCCGAGGAGCTCTCGACGCAGCCGCTCCTGAGCCGTCGCCGTGCGGCCAGGCCGTATGAGGACAGCGACGCGCGTCTCGGGCAACAGTCGGAGCACCGCCTCGACGATCGCCGTCCCGAGGAAGCCGGTCGCCCCAGTCAGGAAGATGGTCCGACCCGCTAGCGCCTCGCGAAGCACCGATCCCTCGCTCCCTCTACTCCACCGACGGCCGGACCACGAAGCCTACCGGCGAGGCCACAGCCCACCGCCGCCCTCGTCGTCTCAGAGCGGTGCTCACCACGAGCCCGTGGCTGCCTACGAGGGGCGCTTACGACGGACGGACGCTTGACGCTTCGGAGGGGTGTAGCGCTTCGACGGCGTGGTCGGACGGTGCGGCAGAAGGGTCGCGCCCGACTCGGCGCTCGCGCCGGCCTTCTCACGGCGGCGAGCCTCGCGCGCCTCTCGCCTCGCCCGTACGACCTCGGGGTTGGCCTTGAAGCCGACGAAGACCCCCCACGCGAGGATCGGAAACGCCGCGATGATAAGGTTGCCCCACCCCGCACCGATCGCGACCAGCATCGCGAACGCCCCGGCGATGCGCCGACGATCCCGCTGGATCATCAGCGCCGTGATCGCCATGAGCACGAGCCCCTCCGCCAGGATGAACTCCGGGTTGGCAAGCAGTCCCTGCCCACGAAGCTTCACGTGGCCCCGGAGCACTGGGATCCACAGCACCGTGTAGGCCACCGCTTCGAGCACCACGAGGCCGTAGCCGATCTGGCGCTCGCGCTTGGTCAACGGCATCGCTCGGCGGACTGCGGTGGTCACGACGCCAAGTGTAGTGCGCGAGCGCCGTCGGGTCGCGTGAGACGCGATCGTCGCCAAGTCATCACCGAGCCTTCCCCGTGCCGTCGCCCTCGTGCAACCCCGAGGCAAGGTCGCCCCCTCAGCATGGCCCTCAGGACGTCACAAGGAGGACCTGATGGACCCCACAGCAGTGGCGACGCCGTACCACCCGATCGACGAGGCGCCGCTCAACCGCTTCCACTGGCGCTCACTCCTCACGACCGGGATGGGCGTGCTCACCGACGGCTACGACCTCTCCTCGATCGGCATCGTGCTCCCCCTCGCGCTCGCGAGCTTCCACGAACACTCGCTCACCGGCCTCGAGAGCTCGCTGCTCACCGGCTCGGCCCTCGCCGGTTCCGCGCTCGGCGCGCTCGCCTTCGGGCTCCTTGCTAACAGAGGCCGCAAGCGCTTCTACGGCCTCGACGTTGCGCTCATGGCAGCCGCCGCCTTGGCACAGGCCGTCGCGCCGTCGATCGCGTGGCTGATTGCGATCCGCTTCGTGCTCGGCATCGGGGTCGGCGCCGACTACGTGCTCTCGCCGATGATCCTCGGCGAGCACGCGAATCGCCGCGACCGCGGTAAGGTCATGGCGCTCGGCTTCGGCCTGACCTGGACCGTCGGGGCTGTCGTGGCGAGCGGGCTCTACCTCCTGCTCACCGGACTCGGGCTGAGCGGGGATCTCGTGTGGCGCGTCGTGCTCGCCGCGGGCGCCGTTCCCGCAGCCTCCGTCGTCTACCTGCGGCGCCGACTCCCCGAGACGCCACGCTTCCTCCTCGCGCTCAAGGGTGACGCCCAGGCCTTCGCTGAGGTCGCCCGCGCCGCGACCGGCCGCGCCGTCTCAGCACCCCGCCTCGAGCGTAGGGTGGACAGCGTCGGGGCGTTCCTCAGCCGGCGCTGGCGGGTCGTGGT
>SIRY01000116.1 GCA_004366215.1 Actinomycetota bacterium
TCACCGCCGAGCGTTCCTGGCCCGGGGTGCGGGTGGGTCGCATCGACCGGAAGATGGGCGTGAAGGGCATCGACACCGGTGAGCTCATCCTGGAGGAGGTGCGGGTCCCGGCCGAGAACGTCATCGGCGGGATCGGCGGGTTCCGGCTCTGCATGCTCGGGCTCAACGCGATGCGCCCCGTCGTCGCGGCTCGTGGGATCGGTCTCGCCGAAGGCGCGCTCATGTACGCCACGACCTACGTCAAGCAGCGCCCTGCCTTCGGCGGCCACATCGCAGACTTCCAAGGGATCCAGTGGGAGCTTGCCAAGCTCGCAACCGAGATTGAGGCGGCGCGACTGCTCACCTACCGCGCTGCGTGGCTCGCCGACGCAGGGAAGTTTGGGCGCGAGTGGGTCCCGTTCTTGTCGATGTCGAAGTACTACGCCACCGAGCTCGCTGTCCGGGCGAGCTCGGTGGCTGTTCAGCTCCTCGGCGCTGCAGGCTACATGCAGGACCACCCCACCGAGCTCTACTACCGCGACGCGAAGCAGCTGACGATCGTCGAGGGAACCTCTCAGATCCAGCTCAACCTCATCGCCCGTGGCGTGCTCGATGGCCACCTGTGGTGGGACGACCCCAACGGTGCGTTCACCGCTGGGTGGTAGGCGTCAGCGAAGCGTCGGCGCAGCGAGGAGCCGCGCTCCCGTCGCGAGGGCGACCCCACGCAGCAGGTCGTGGTCGCGAGGGAACGCGTGGGTCGCGACGAGCTCGCAGCCGAGCTCACGCGCGAAGGCGGCGAGCGCCTCGAGCATGCGGCGTTGCTCGCCTCGTAGGTCGACAGCTGACCGACTTCGCGCCGGTCGCAGCGCGATGAGGAGCTGGTCGGGCTCGAGGTGCGCGATCGCCTCGAGTTCCCCTCCAAAGCGGCTTCCAAGGTCGAGGCCGCCCCGCAGGCCGTGGAGCCGTGCTTCGCGCGCGATGGGTGCGGCAGCGACCTTGGCTGTGGCGGTCGGGATGTCGTCGAGCTCGAAGGTTACCTGGAGCTGTGCTCCGCAGACGTTGGGCTCGAGGGCTTGGACCACGCTGCTCGTCGGATCGAGCGGTCGCAGAGCGATGAACCGGCCTCCCCGAGGTGAGGCTGCGATGCGCTCGAGGAGGGCGTGGTTGTAGCGATCCGCGGCGTGGAGCTGGCGAAAGTGGTCGCGTAGCTGGTGGCCGAGCTCGTCGACGAGGACGACCTCCGAGCCGACGCGCTCGCCACTCGTGACCTCGATGAACCCGATCCAGCGTACCTGAGGGGAGAGGGGAGCGTTGGGTCGCTCGTGGCGAGCCGAGCGGCGCGGTGGCAGGCGGCGGCTCGGAGCTGGTGTTTGGCGAGCGGTGCGCTCGAGGTGGGCGAGCTCGGCCCAGATGGCGCTCGCGTGATCTGCGCCGCTCGCGATCGCGTGCGAGCGTGCCGAGGCGGCGAGGCGAACGGCGAGGTGGACGCTGTTGCCGTCGACGAGGACGTCGTCGTCGTTGAGGGTGAGGCTCAGCGAACGGCTGAGGCGACGCGTCGCTCGCCGGTCGTGGATGAGCACGGCGAACTCGTCGCCGCCGACGCGAGCGGCGACGTCGGAGGGTCCGAGCTCAGCGACGATGCGGTCAGCGACGATCCGCAGCAGTTCGTCGCCGACGTGTGGCCCAAGCGCACGGTTGAGCGTGCCGACGCCGACGACGTCGATCCAGACGACGCCTGGGAGCGCGCGATCGCCCCAGTGGTGCAAGAGCTCGGTGAGCCCGGCACGGTTGCGCAGTCCGGTCAGGGCGTCGCGGGTGGCAGCCCAGTGGAGCCACTCCGTCTCGAGGGTGCTCTCGCTTGCATCCCACAGGAGGATGCGCACGAGGTCAGCGTCGAGGACGGTGGCGTCCACCGCGAGGTAACGCTGCCTCAACCCACGGGCGTCGGCGACGCGCGCGACGCCGGCGTAGCGCCCTCGAGCGCGCACGTGGGCGGCGACCCGGTCGAGGACCTCGCGTGAGACCGGCAGCTCCGGGGTTCGCCACGACTTGGCGAGCAGCGCCCCGGCGTCGACGCCGAGGAGGCGCGCTGCGTGGGCGTTGACGTAGGTGATCGCGCCGGTCTGGTTCGTCGTGACGAGACCGATCGGCAGGTGCCACAGCGCGAGTGAGGCGGCGCTCGCGCTGCTCGACGGCCAGCCTCGCCGCGCAGCGATGCGCCGCTCGAGCTCGAGGCTCGTCGACTCACGGCGAGCTGCGGCCGTCGCACGCTGCGTCTCGTAGAACCGTTCCCGAAGGAGGACGTTCGCAGCGCTTCGCACCGCGGAGGCGAGCTGCTCGTCCGGTCCGCCTGCCACGGTGGCGCTGCCTGAGGCTCGACCGTCGTGGATGACCACGTCGAGACCGTGGCTCGCCGCGAGGCGTCGCAGGCGCTCGAGGCGGGGCCCCGCCGGTTCGAGGGCGGCGAGGATCGCCGAGATCGCGGCGTAGGCGGACGGCTCGGGGGGCGCTAGGTCACCGTTTGTGCGCACACACGGATGGTAGCAGCGAGTACCATTGCTCTGAGACGGATGTTAAACGTTCGTTGAACTCGTGACGTGCGCGCTGACGGTGGGAGGGAGCATGACGCCCTGGCGAGTGCTCCGGCCCGAGCTCCCGGCGCACTCCCTGCGCTCTCCAGACGCCATGGCGGCGTACCGGGCGATCTCGCAGGCGCTGTCGCTGCCGCGCCCCCCAGGCCAGCTCGCTGACGGCGTGCGTGAGGTCCTCGCTCAGCACCTCGGGATCGAGACCGCGGTGCTCGTGATTCGCGATGAGCTGGAGCGTCTTGGGCCGTGGCTGGGAACGCCGCCTGATGGCCTCGTGGGTCTCCCGATGAGTGTGATCGACGACGCGCTCAGTGGTGAGCTTGCGCTCCTCGAGCGCGACTCGACGCGCGTCGTGTGCGTGCGTGTGAGCAGGCGGTGTGTGCTCGTCGGTCGAGCGCCTGGGTCGCCTGAGTCGCTCAGCGTGTTGGCGCGAGTAGCGCCTGCGCTCGGTCTCGCACTGCGAGCGGCAGAGCTCGTCGAGGATCGCAGGCTCGACGAGCGGCTCGATCGCGCGCTCAGGCTGGCCGCTCGGGCCACGGGGCGCCCGCCCGCTGAGCGGTGGCAGCTGCTCGCTCGACTCGCGCGCCGTATCCTGGGAGCAGACGTGAGCGTCGAGGTTCGTGAGCGTCTCGGGGAGACCCTCGCGGTCGCCAGCCTCGTGGGCGACCCTGTGGTCCTCGAGAGGGAGCTCGCGCTCGGTCGCGGTATTGCTGGCTGGGTGGTCCGCGAGCGGCGGAGCGTCGTGGTGGGCTCGAGCTCCCAGGGCGTCACCGATCCTGCCGGGGCGGCCGTCGAGCTCCGGGGCTCGGGCGAGGCCGAGAGCGCACTCGTCGTGCCGCTCGTCGGGGAGGCCGGGGTACTCGGCGTCGTGGCGGCGTTCCACGCGATGCCGATGCGCTTTGGAGGGCGCGAGCGCACCGCGCTCGAGCAGCTTGCTCGAGTCGTCGTGCTCTGGGAGGCTGAGGTGCGATCACGTCACGCCGCAGGGGGCTTGAACGCTGCGCAGCGGCTCGCGGTCTTCCGTGGGCTTGGCATGGAGGTCACCGTGGAGGCTGCGTCGCGGCGGTGGCGCTTCGGGGAGGTCTCTCGCCACGATGCGCGTGCCGAAGAGGTCGTGCTCGGACCCGAGGCGCGCATCGTCGTTCGAGGGAGTGCTGAGCTCCGCGAAGGGGCTGTGACGTCGCTGCGGGAAGGGGCTGACCGCGATCCTCTGACCGGCGTGCTCCACCGCCAGGCCTTCCTCGCCCGAGCTGAGGCCGTCGTCGAGGGTCTGGCGGCGAGGGGCCGAGCGTGCGTCATCCTCGTCGACGTCGATCGGCTCGCAGAGATCAACGCGCGTGAGGGGACCGTCGCCGGGGATCGAGAGCTCGTCCGCGTCGCCGCAGCCTTGCTCGCCGCGGCGCCGCCTCGAGCGCTCGTCGGCAGGCTCGGCGGAGACGAGTTCGCGATCCTCCTCGCGCTCGAGGAGGGCGTCTCGAGCGCGAGGCACGCGCGACTCCAGGTCGCCGAGGCGCTCGAGCGCCATCGGGTGAGCGTCTCACTTGGGTCGGCACTCATCGAGGCCGGTGGGGACGTGCGCGAGGGCCTCGCGCGGGCCGAGGGTGAGCTCCTCGCAGACGAGCAGCGACGTGGCGTCGCCCGTCTCGAGCGGGTCGGCTCTGCGGTCGACGCGACGAGCGTGCAGCTCGCACCTGAGTTGGCTCGCGCCCTCGAGGGTGACCAGCGCGGCGGCGTCGTCTTCGCGGCCCTCCAGCCACTCGTCGAGCTCGAGTCTCGACGAGTGGTGGGCGTCGAAGCGCTCGCACGGTGGGACCACCCTCGCCGCGGGCTCGTGAGCCCCGCGCTCTTCCTGCCGGTCGCCGTGCAGCTGCGGCTCGTTGACCGCCTCGATGAGGTTGTTCGCCGTGCGGCGCTCGCTGACGTCGGCTGGCTCGCCCAACGTGGCCTCGGCGACGACCTTCGGGTCTCGTTCAACCTGTCGGCGGCGAGCGCGCTCGAGCGTGGCGTCGCTGGGCGCCTGACGGAGCTCGTCGAACAGTCTGGGGTTGCGCCCGGGCGGGTCGTCGTCGAGCTCACAGAGTCGGAGATCTCGACGTCGATGCTCGAGCGTATCCGGCGCACGCTCGACGCGTTGCGCCGGCATGGGCTGGCCGTCGCACTGGACGACTTCGGCGTCGGGACCTCGTCGCTGCGCCACCTCGCGAGCCTGCCAGTCGATGAGATCAAGATCGACCAGGCGTTCGTGCGGCAGGTCACGTCTCGGGAGGGGGCGCGGCTCATCGAGGGTATCGTCGCGCTCGCGCGGCGCCTCGGCGTCGCCGTCGTCGCGGAGGGTGTCGAGGACGACGCGAGCGCTCGCAGGTTGTTCGAGCTCGGCGTCGCCTACGGTCAGGGCTTCCACTTCGCACGCCCGATGCGGGCGGCCGAGCTCGAGCGGTGGCTTCGCCGCGGCAGAGGGCGTCGTCGCTAGCCTTAGAGCCATGGTCGAGACACAGCGGTCCTGGGGTGCGATGCTCGAAGGACTCCTCGGCGGCAGACACCTCACTCGTGAGGAGGCGCACGAGTTCCTCGACGCGGTGCTCGACGGCGAGGTGGACCCCGCTGTGGTGGCGGGCGTCCTCGTAGCCTTGCGCGTGACCGGCGAGGAGGCCGAGGAGCTTGCCGGGTTCGCCGAGGCGATGGTGGACCACATGGTCCCAGTTCGCACGCCCGGGCCGGTGCTCGACACCTGCGGGACGGGGGGCGACCGCTCAGGGACGATCAACGTCTCGACAGGGGCTGCGCTCGTCGCGGCGGCCTGTGGCGCTCGAGTGCTCAAGCACGGTGGGCGGGCATCTTCGTCGCTCGCAGGATCTGCTGACGTGCTCGAGGCTCTCGGGGTGCCGACGCAGCTCGGAGCCGAGGAGCTCTACGCCGCCCTCGAGCGCACCGGCTTTGGCTTCGCCTTCGCGCCGCGCTTCCACCCAGCCATGGCCAACGTCGCACCCGTGCGGCGAGCGCTCGGCATCCCGACGGCGTTCAACCTGCTCGGGCCTCTCGTCAACCCGGGCCGAGCCCGGAGCCAGCTCGTCGGAGTGTGGCACGAGGCGTACCTCGAACCAGTGGCTCGAGTGCTCAGCGCCATCGGGGTCCGGCGCGCCCTCGTGGTCCATGCGGCGGACGGGCTCGATGAGATCTCGATCGCAGCGCCGACGCTGACCCTCGAGCTCCACGCCGATGGGAAAGGCTCGGTGGAGCTCGTACGAAGCCAGCTCACGCCTCTGGCGCTCGGACTGCGAGAGACGCCGCGTGGCTCAGTGCGAGGCGGGACGGCGCGAGAGAACGCCACCATCCTCGAAGAGGTGCTCGAGGGGCGCCGCACCGACGCCGCGCTCGACATCGTGGTGGTCAACGCCGGCGCCGCGCTCTGGGTGGGGGGACTCGCCGCATCGATCCTCGAAGGGATCGAGCAGGCGCGAGAGGCGATCCGGAGCGGTCGCGCGGGAGAGACGCTCGCGCGGGTTCGCTCGTTCGAGAGCTGAGGGCCGGCGGAGGGCCGTCGCGAAGCCGACGAGCTCGACGGCTCCAGCGAGGTCACCCTCGAGGTCGGGGCGAGGCTCCTGGGCCGCGATGCTCGAGAGCGCACGCAGTATCCGCGCCGCCCGTAGGCTCGGCGTGGAGGGTCCGAGCTCGAGGAGGCCTCCGCGAGACGAGAGGGCGTGCGCCTCGTGGCAGTGCGGGCATGGGTAGGACAGGGCCGCTCCAGCGCGGTCAGCGAGTTCGACGATCCAGACTGCGACACGCGTCGCGATGAGCACGCATCGATCGCGGACCGCTGCGGCGTCTTCGAACTCCGCGCGCGCCGCGTGCGCGTCCATGAGGTCGAGCTGCGCGGCGAGCAGCGCGCGTGCCATCGCCATCGCTCGAGCGACGTCGCGACCGAGGCCAGCGAGCAGCGCCGCTGGCGGCGCAGCAGCGTGCCGTGGCCACGGCCCGAAGGCGAGGCCGCTCGGTGTGGCGAACCACCGTGCGTGAGCTGGTCGAACGCCGGCCCGGTTGAGGACTGGCGTGAGACGCTGGATCTCGGCGAGCTCCCAGACGCGACGAGTGAGCTCGCAGGAGATCGGGCAGCTCACAACGTCGGTCGCAAGGTCGAGGAGCGCTCGGAGGTGTCGGCGTGAACGCTCCTGGAAGTACGAGCGGACGCGCTCGCGAAGGTCGGTTGCGAGTCCAACGTAGAGAACCTGGCGGCCCTGGCGAAAGTAGTAGAGTCCAGGTGAGCTCGGCAGCTCGCGAGCCTGCGTGCGAAGCGCGCTCTGAGGGCGCCGTGGAGGACGTCGCAGCGAAGCGAGATCTTCGAGGGTGGTCACACCGAGGGAGCCGGCTCGCTCGATGAGCGCGTAGAGCAGGGCGAGGGTGGTCGTGACGTCCGCGAGCGCCCGGTGGCGCGGCTCTGGGAGGTTGAGCGCTCGGGCGAGGGTGGCGAGCTTGTGGTTCGGCACCTCGCTGTCGAGGAGCGCGCGAGCGAGCGTCACGGTGTCGATGGTCGTGACCGACGGCAGCGTGAGACCGACACGCTCGGCGGCAGCGGTGAGGAACGCGCGGTCGAAGCGCACGTTGTGTCCGACGAGGACGCCTCCTTCGAGGAGCCTCGCGAGGCGCTCGAGGACGGGCTGAGGGGGTGGGGCGTTCGCTACGAGCTCGTTCGTGATGCCGGTGAGCGCCACGATCGTCGCGGGAATCGGGCGTGTGGTGTGGACGAGGCTCTGGAGGTGAGCGAGCGTCTGGCCGCCGCGACTGACCACGGCTGCGACCTCGGTGAGCTCGTCGACGTCCGCGCGGGTTCCGGTCGTCTCGACGTCGACGACGACGAAGCGAACGTCTCGCAGGTCGGTCCTCGCCGAGGCCGGTCGCTGCTGGTCCATGTGCCGATCCTACGACGAGGCACCGACAACCCCGTCCCCGCGATCGTGTCACCTAGACTAGAGGCGTGGCGCACACCATCCAGAGCCAGCTAGATCGGCGTGTGCGGCGCGGTCGCTCGCTGCTCGCTCTCGGCGCGGGCGCCTCAGCGGCGGCGATGGTTGGGGGGCTCCTCGGGCGTCCTCTCGGGGTCGTCGTCGCCGTCGTCGTTGGGGTCGGTGTCGTCGTGGGGTTCGCCGTCGCGAAGGCGACGGCGCCGGTGGCGCGGGTCCAGACAGCGACCTGTGCTGGTGCGTGCGCTGAGTGTGCCAGAGCGGGACAGGAGCGAGGGTGCCACGAGGGACTCGAGCGAGAGCTCGCTGAGCGCGCCGCTCGCTTCGACGCTGCGCGGGTTGCGAGCGCAGCCGCGCGTAGCTGGGGCCTCATCGTCCTCTGCGTCCTCGCAGTCGCGATCGGAGGTGTCGGCGCCTGGGGCCACGCCGACCGTACCGCTGGAGTGCTGGTGGCGCTCCTCGGGGCGCTCGGCATCGCTGGTGTGGTGGGTGCGCTATGGGCCTTCGTCCAGGTCAGCTCGCTCCTGCGGTAGGGGCGATCGTCGGCGCGCTCGCGCTCGAGGCGTTCTCCGAGCCGTTTAGCTGGGCGGCGCGCGTCGCGACGGGGACGCTCGTGCTCGCCGGCCTCGTGCGAGCGCGCCCGTGGCGCTCAGCTGGAGCAGCAGAGAGGTCGCGACCCCCGCTGCGCGCAGTTGTGAGCGGTGCGACGGTCGCCGTCCTAGTCGGTACCGTCGAGCTCGTCGCGCTCGAGCACCATCCTCGGTCGTCGTGGCCGACGATCTCGTCGCTGACGGAGGCGCTCGTTGGCCATGGAGCGCTCGGCACGGTCGAGCTGGGTCGCACGGCACTCGCGCTCGGGTGGGGGGTGCTTGGCTGGTGGCTCGTGCACCCGTGAGCGCACTTCGGCTCGCCTGGATCCTCGTCGGGGTCACGGTCGTCGGGTGGGTCGTGCTCACGCGGTGGCAGGCTGGTCCTAGGCAGCTCGTCGACGCGATGCGCCCCTCGCGAGTGGGCCGACTCGTCCTGTGGCTTGCCTGGGCCTGGCTCGGATGGCACCTGCTCGTACGGTGACTACGCCAGCCGCGGGGCGAGGCCGTCGCGGTGCAGCTCGCCGGCGAGCCGCTCGGCGTCGTGCAGGTCGTTGTAGAGGTGGAACGACACCCGCATCCGTCCGTGGCGAACCGACACGCGAGACTGCAGCGATCGAGGTTCGCCCGCGAGCGGGACCGACACGATGGCGCTTGGAATGGAGGGCTCCGGGAGGCCAAGGAAGTTCCGAAAGGCGGCAGCGAGGTCGGTGTCGTGGGCCCAGATCGCCTCGACGCCTACATCGTTGATGAGGGAGAGCGCCGGCACAGCACCGACCCACGAGAACCACGCGGGCGAGGGGTCGAACCGGCGCGCCGTCGCTGCGAGCCTCAGTGGAGGGCCGTAGAGCGACTCAGGGATGGGCTCGCCGGCGTACCAGTTGGCGTAGAGGGGCACCATGGCGCGCCGAAGCCGGTCGCTCGTGACGAGGAAGGCGGCGCCTCGCGGGCACAGCAGCCACTTGTAGGCGGAGGCGACGACGGCGTCGATGCCGTCGAAGGTCAGGGGAAGCCACCCGAGCGCCTGCGTCGCGTCGACGATGACGAGTGCGCCAACACGCCGCGCCGCACTCACGATGCTCGCGAGGTCGGCGACCTCACCGGTCGCCGACTGCACGAGCGAGAAGCTCACGACGTCGGTGCCCTCAGCGACTGCGTCGGCGAGCTCTTCGAGCGCGACGAAGCGTACGTCGTAGCTCTCGCTCGCAGCGCGGGCGAGCCAGGGGAAGACGTTCGAGGTGAACTCGATGTCCGGCACGACGATGCGCGCACCGCGTGGCACGGCCGTCGCAACGAGGGCGAGCAGGACGGAGGTGGTTGGTCCGGTCGTGACCATCGATGGGTCGACGTGCATGAGCTGGGCGAGCACGCCTCTCGCGGCGTCGGTCGTGGTGAGCCACTCGTCGTACCAGTCCGCCTCGCCCCGCGACCAGCGAGTGAGCGCCTCCTCGAGCGCGGCGACGCTCGCCCGCGGGGGGAGCCCGTAGCTCGCGGTGTCGAGGAACCCTGGCTGTGCCGTGAAGGCGTCTGTGACGTCCATGCTCTCCTCCTCCGCAGCGAGTCTACGGGTTCGCGGTCCCAGCGTCGAGGTGACGCACGAGACGCACGTCTTCGTGGTCGAGCTCGAAGCCGAACCACTCGTAGAGGCGGATCGCCCGTGCGTTGGTCCGCTCCACGTAGAGGCACGCCGTCGCCAAGCCCCTGCTGGCGAGCGTGTCGAGACCGGCTGCGAGCAGGCACCGACCAAGACCCCGTGGTGCACGACGTGGATCGGTCGCGATGACGAAGATCTCGCCGAAGCTCTCACCACCTGCGCGGTGGTGAACCTTCGTCCAGCAGAACCCAGCGAGGTGACCGTCGATCTCGGCTACGAGGAATCCGCTCGCGTCGAACCACGGCTCGTGCTCACGCGCGAGGAGCGTCGCGAGGTCCCAGTCACCCTGGTCGGGGTGCCACGCGAAGGCACGGTTGTTGACCTCGAGCCACTCGGTCTCGTCGGACCCAGGTCGAAACGTCCGGAGCGGTGGACAGTGCGAAGCTCGCCCCGGATGGTCCTGGGGGAGTGGCAGGGGGCGCCGGAGCTGGCGCACTGCGCGGTCCGCTCGGAATCCGATCGACTCGAGCGCCGCGATCACCTCGGCTGAGCGCGTCGGTACCCACGCGTAGAGCTCCTTCGTCTCAACGGGGTTGAGCTGACGAGTCGCGCTGTCGACGAGGGCTGCGACGAGATCGCGCGCGTCGTCACGCCACCGCGGTGCGACGAGCAGCTCGAGCTCGACACCGTGGCGACGGTGGCGACGCAGGTGGGCGTAGCCGACGACGTCCTCGCCCGCCACGACCGCCACGCCGTGGAGGCTCTCGGCGTCTGCGTTAGCAAGGTCGATGAAGCGGTGTGACTCGAGGACTTCGTGGCCGTCAGCGCGCTCGACCTCGCGGACGAGGGCGAGGACGCCCGGCAGGAGCCGTGCCGGTGGGTTTTCGATTGCCCGAAGGGCCTGCACGGTCCTAGGCTAGTGCTGCCAAGGAGGGAAGGTGGAGGATCGGGCCACACGGACGCTCGAGGTGGACGCTCGCCTCGCAGAGCTCTACCCGGGGTCAGCTGCGCAGCTCTGTGCCCTTGCGTTCGAGACGCCCTTTCAGTTGCTGGTCGCAACGGTACTCTCAGCTCAGACCACGGACGCGATGGTCAACCTCGTCACCCCACAGCTCTTTGCCCGCTTCCCTGACGCTGAGGCGCTGGCACGTGCAGACGTGGAGGAGGTTGAGGCGCTCATCCGCCCGACGGGGTTCTACCACACCAAGGCTCGTCACCTCGTGGGCCTGGCGCAGGCGATCGTTGACTCGTTCGGCGGTGAGGTGCCCCAGGCGCTCGACGCGCTCGTGACGCTTCCCGGTGTGGGTCGCAAGACCGCGAACGTCGTGCGCTCCGTGGCTTTCGGGCAGCCTGGACTGCCGGTGGACACCCACGTGACTCGCGTCAGCCGCCGGCTCGGCATCGCTCGCGCGACGAGCGCTGACGCCATCGAGGCAGAGCTGTGCGCCGTGCTCCCATCCGACCACTGGGGTGCGTTCTCGCTCCGGATGATTCTCCACGGTCGGGAGACCTGTACGGCTCGGCGTCCGCTGTGCTCGGCGTGCGTGCTCGCGGACCTGTGTGAGGCTCGTGGCGGCTTTGGCTAGGCTCCCGCGGTCGCCTGGCGCTCGAGGCGCTCGAGGACGGACGCGACTGCCTGCTTGTCCGCGACGGGCTCGTCGCAGCGAGGATCGAGCGTGCAGAACGGACACCCCGCTCGACAGCCGCAGCGCGCGAGGATCCTGCGAGCGGCGCCAAGGAGCACGGGGAGCGCGCTCGCGACCGCGCTGAGCATGGTACCGCCGCCGATGGTATCGGGGGCGAAGAGGGAGAGCGTCGGTTCAGGCGAGCTCACCGTCACGCCGGTGATGTCCCCAGCCCCGATGGCGACGACCGGGAGAGCTTTGGTGAGCAGGTGCTCGGTGCCGTGGAGCGCTGGAACCTCGCTCGGGTCGACGAGGCGGCCGAAGCGGAGCTGGAGGACCTCGCCTTCAGTTCGGCTCGCAGGTGCCACGACCTTGCGCTGCGCGACGAGCGTGCTACCGGCAAACTCTTTGGTCGTCGTGACGTGCTCGATCAGCACAGCGTCGGCGAGCTCCAGCGCGAGCGAACCGTGACGCCAGACGGCGCGCTGGCGCGTGGGGCTGATGGCGCGGTACCACCCTGCTTGGGTGTGGCGGCTGCGGTCGGGCTCGTGACGAGCCCGGGCGAGCCGCCGTTCGTGATCGACGCTCACGACGCGGAAGGACTGCCCCCCGTGGAGGAGGATGGCACCGCGGTACGCCTCTCGGAGCGCCTGCCTCTCGGGAACTCGCTCAGGATCCATCGGTGTCCGAGTCCCTTCGAAGTGAACCTCCCACGTGGGCTCGAGCTCGAGGAGTGGGCGCCAGCGATGAGGTCGCGTGCCCGGGCGGGCGAGTCCCGCGCTCGACGCGCTGAGGACGCCGGCGCCGATGAGCTCGTTCGCGACGCTGCGCGCGACGGGTCCCCAGCGGGCGAGCTCGTCGTGCAGGAGCGGCCGCTCGGATGCGGCGAGCTCGAGGCCGCGGCGCACGACCGAAGGTTGGTCGACGTTCGCGATCGCGAGCTCGGCGGGTCGGGTGAGCAGACCGTGGGGATCAGCGAGGATCGCCCGTGCGGCGGGCTCGGCGCCGAGGACCACGACGCCGAGGGAGCGCTGTCCCGAGCGGCCAGCACGCCCAATCCGCTGCAGCAAGGACGCGATCGACCCCGGGAAACCGTTGAGCACCACCGCGTCGACGGTGCCGATGTCGACTCCGAGCTCGAGCGCGCTCGTCGTCGAGATGGCGCGTAGCTGCCCGCCCCGCAAGGCAGCCTCGAGTGCCCGCCGCCGAGTGGGGCTGTAGCCAGCGCGGTAGGGCTCGACGCGTGTGGCACGATCGCTCGCGAGGCGAGCGAGCAGTTCAGCCTGCGATCGGCTGTTCGAGAAGGCGACGACCTGGTACCGGGCGCGTGCGAGGCGCCGGGTGACGAGCGCAGCCACCTGGAGTGGAGAGCGGTGTTCCCACCTCGTCGCATCGATGAGTGCAATCGTGCGGGGAGGTTGTGCAGAGCCGTCGACGTCGACGCAGGTGACGTCGTCATCGATCAGACGCGCGAAGTGCTCAGCGGGGTTCGCGACGGTGCCAGAGGCGCCGATGAAGCGCGGTGTCGAGCCGTAGGCAGTGGCGAGGCGCCGCAGGCGACGCAGGAGCCACGCGACGGCACCGCCGAGGGCCCCAGTGTAGACGTGGGTTTCGTCGACGATCACGAAGGACAAGTTGGCAAGGAGTCGCCGCCAGCCTTCGTGCCAGCCGAGGTAGAGGTTCAAACCGTGAGGGTTCGTCACGACGAACCTCGACGACTCCTTGATCCGGCGGCGCTCTGACTCGGGGGTGTCGCCGTCGTAGACGCTCGGAGCCATGCCGATCCCGAGCTCAGCGTCGAGCGCGCGGAGGCGCTCAAGCTGGTCGTAGGCGAGCGCCTTCGTCGGAAACAACGCGAGGGCGGTGGCGCGCGGCTCTCGCTCGAGGTGGGCGAGGGTCGGCACGAGGAAGGCGAGCGACTTGCCGGACGCGGTCGGGGTTGCGAGCACGACGTGTCGACCTGCGGCCACCGCTCGTGCGACGGCGGCTTGGTGCGAGAACAGCCTGCCAGGTTTGGCTCTGAGCAGCGAACGGAGTCGAGGGGGGAGGTCGTTCGGGACGTCCTCGAAGCAGGGCTCGTGGCCCGGAAGCGTGAGGGTGGCGCTGAGCGGCGTCGGGTCGAGGTCGGCGAGGCCGAGGAGCGTAGCGAGCTCACCGTCGGTCTCGGGAGGCTGCGCCGACCGGTGCTGTCGCGCAGAGGCCGAGTGGCGGCGGAGGGAGGCGATGCGAGCAGCGAGGTCCGCGGCGCCGAGGTGAGGTTGAGTCACGGGGCGCCTAGCGTAGCGGCCCTCGCTCGAGGATGTGAGCCTCGAGCCGCGCGAGGTTGCGCCGCCACACGATGGCGAGGATCGGCTGGGCGAGTCGGCCGATGAGTTCGCCGAGCGGGCCACCAGGGAACGTGAGGGCCTCGCGCCAGCGAACGCGACAGCGATCAGGTCCCTCCGGCTCCACGCTGAGGCGACCCCAACCAGCGATACGGCCGACGTGACGTACGGTGATGTGGCTCCCCTCGCACCACTCCGTGACGACCATGTGGTCGGTGGTACGAAGCGGACCGACACGTGTCAGAGCCGTGAGCTCGACGCCGACCCCGCGGCGCGTCGCTGAGACGATGCTGACCTGTGCCGCGTCAGCCATCCACGACGAGTGGTCTTCGAGGTCGGCGAGGTACCGGAACGCGTGGGCTGCGGGCACAGGCAGTGCGCGGCTGATCTCGACGCTCGTGGCCACGTCTAGGACAACCCCGCTTCGGCGCCGTCTCGTCCCGACCTGCCGGCAAGTGGCGCGAGGCAGCGCTCGAGGAGTGCGGTGAGCTCGAGGATGCAGCCCTCAGAGCCTGCAGGAGCTGCGAGGCAGAGGCCGACGGGTAGGTGGTCGATCCGGCCCATCGGGATGCTGACAGAGGTCCCCTGGGCGATGGCAGCGAGGCGGTAGCCGGCTGCCACGTCGGGGTCCCCGCGCAGGGTGTCGGTGAGCCACGCGACGTCCATCGTCGGCGCGAGGAGCGCGACGGCGCCGGTGGCCTCGAGAGCCGAGGTCATCGCGCTGCGTGCCTGGTCGAGGTTGCGCTCGCGAGCGCGCTGGTACAGCGGGTCAGAAAGGTCAGCCTCAAGAGCGGCGAGGAAGTGTTCCTGGCCGAAGAAGGCGAGCTCGACGTCGGCGAGCTCCTCGTTGGCAGCGACGACGTCAGCGAGAGTTCGCAACCCTGGAACGTCTCGGGTCGCGAGGTACCCCTCGAGTGCCCCGCGCAGCTCCGTGCGGAGGACGAGGAGTTCGTCGGCGCTCGAGGGTTCGAGCGAACCCTCGGGGACGTGCGGGAGGTGCCGGACCTCGATCCCTGCGTCGGCGAGGAGGGCGAGCGCCTCCCGAAAGCGGCGAAGCGTGCGGGGATGGAACGCCTCGAGCGCCTCGTCGGTGACGCAGAGGCGGACCTGTCCGTCGAGGGGGGCCGCCGGGATGCCAAGAGGTT
>SIRY01000117.1 GCA_004366215.1 Actinomycetota bacterium
ACCGTGACAACTCGATGCTGATCCTGTGGGAGTTTTCCGCCGAACTCAGCCGCCTTGGTGCGAAGTTCTTCAAACAGCTCGGGGTCCTCTACCCTGAGAATATCATCACGCGACCACGCTGGCCCAACTTCTTTCTTATCAAATCGACACATCGTCTCCTGATGAATCGGTCCATGTGGAGTCAGCCGCAACGGCTTTCGCACGGCGATTCCGTCCTTCTCCACCAGGTTGGCGACCAATGTCGACAGACCAGACCACTCGCATAACCACCGTTGAAGTCGAGGCAACTCCTCGATCATCGAGCGACTAGCGCCACTATCGCCCCGTTCCCTCTCAACGCACGAATCCGACGCCTTCGACTCTTGAGCCTCCACCAGCGCTCGTCGAGATCGGTAACGACGAAGAGCTTGCGCAACCCCCAGATCGATACTTGTCATCACAAATGCGTCGAGAGCATGATGCCGATGATGCGAGCGCTTAGCACACGCGGGGTCACGTCCTAGAGACTCAACTGTTCCGATGCCAAGAAGCTTCCGTGCATCAGAAGCGATAACGCCACGGACCACGAGCACGTTGTCAGATCCCAGTTCCGCACTCAGCCGATCCCGTAAGGCAACGGCTGCGTACGAGGTAGCGGTGATCACTCGATCTTCCTCGGGATCCTCGTCCTTCCTCGGGATCCTCGTCTTGCCGTCGGAGCCGAGCGATGATCTCTCGCTTGTACCTGTTGAGCTCGCTCCAGTTACTCCACCGCGCGCCACGTTGGAGTTTGAGTGCTCGCACCCTCGCAATCGCACCCTCGAGGCTCGCATCCCCTCCTTTCGCCCAACGCCCAAAGGGCTGCCGTCCCTTCGCGCGATTGCACGTAACGCAGACCGCAGCGAGGTTGCCGTAGCCAGACAGCCCACCATCACTCCGGGGCACGATGTGGTCAAGCTCGCAAGTCTCCCACGTGAGGCGGTTGCCGCAGTAGAGGCACGGATAGTCGTAGAACTTCATGAGGGCCACACGTCTCACGTCCTGCTCGCTCGGGTTCTGAATGCCGCTCGCCCTAAGCACCTCGCGCACCCCGTCGTTCGCTCTGCGTCGCCTCTCCCGCTCCCTCTCACGGTCTTTATTCTGACGAGGTGAGAGCTCTCCTGAGCGCGTAAGCTCGACGACGGCCCGTTGCGGCGGACCCCACCGAAGGCATGCTGATCGGTAGAACTTCCGCAGCTCTGCGAGGTTGCGATCGACCGTCGGGTGGCCCGTCGGCTCCTCGAGCAGTGGGAGGGGAGGCTTCCACCCTGGCTCCTTACCAAACACCCGTTGCACCGCGTCCGAAACATCCAGTGCGCCCGAGCGAAGCGCCTCATTGAGGCGCCTCAGTGTCTCGCGGCTGTACGCGGCGCGGCCTCTCGGAAGCTTCAACTGGTCCACGAGGAACGTCACCTCATCCTCAGGCAGGCTGAGGAGGACAGAATCCTCGCTGAGCGCTGCTGGCTCAACGAGGCTCGTAACAAAGTCAGCTCTGCGCTCCCAGTCCCACGCTGGCCACTGCGCGCGCAGCGTTGGCGTCAGTCCACCCTTCTTCTTGTCGGCGAGGAACTCTTCAATCGTCACCGATGTCTGGTCCCAAGGAGCCGGGAAGCTCAGGCCACGTGCCTGATCCTCCTCGGGAATGACGAGACGCGTCTCGCGCTCGAGGTTGAGTACGAGAAGCGCCGCGTCTGACCAACTCAGTCGTTCCCCGCGCGCATCCAGCAGCGCATCACAGACGCGCTCCCGCTCCTCCGTCGTCAGGCGGCGCGGCTGTCCTCCGTCACGGATGCGGAGGTTGCCGACGGCGGCTCGAACACGGAACTCTTGAAACTCAAGGATTGCGATAGGTGCTCGAGGCTGCGTCGCGTCGAGGGGATCCTTGCCACTACGATCGACCGGCACCGAGGGGCGCACCTGAGCGAGCACGCTCTCGATCACACGGTCGATGATCGGCGGATCGACTCGCTGCGTCTCACCGATACATCGGATCTCCCAAGCAATGTCCTCCTGGCGGATCCGTCCCCGCAGCAGGCTGTCTGCCTCAGTCCTCGCAGCCGACGACCGTGCGCCTCCTCGGCTCGTTCCAACCGGCGGATTCACGCGCGTGCCACGGTGAGTCTCGAGGAGGACGCCGATCTGTCCCACCGTCCCCGGACGCAGCTCGACCCCGAACTCTCGTCGGATTCGCTCGAGGTCGTCACGCAGGCTGGCGCTCGGGACCTCCCACTGCAGGAGCGTCGCGACGCTCACCCACGGGTTCCTCCAGCCCCGGTGTCGCGCGATGTGGCTCAGTGCGATGCCGAGCAGTCGGCGACGCTCAGTCGGATCAGCGACGTACTCCTCGACGAGTCTGCGACGAGCCTGCCACGCTTCGAGAGTCCTCTCCCGCGTCTTGTCTGGACGATGCCAGCCGAGCTCACGGAGGAGCTGGTCGGTCCTCGCGAGCCGCTGGGCGCGGCGACGCCGCATTCGGCGGAGCACGCCTCGCTCAGCCATTCGGCTCGTGCGCGCCTCCGCATCACCAACACCGCCATCGTGTAGCGTCGACACCGCAGCGAGCACCTCAGCGGGCTCGCCGAGCTCATTCAGCCGAACTGCAGCGAGCCCGATCGAACATCTCCGACATCAACTC
>SIRY01000118.1 GCA_004366215.1 Actinomycetota bacterium
GTCGAGCGTGAGCGCGTCGGCCATCACGAGGACGCAGCCAGGTTCCCACGGCTGGAGCCACACACGCCCGCGATCTGGCATGAGGAGGAAGTCGCCGAACCCTCGATCCCAGCCTGCCCACCGAAACCCGGTCGCTGGGCTCATCTCGACGTCGGTCGCGACCAAGTACGCACACGCCTCGGTTCCCTCGTCGAGAACGTGCTCGAGGAAGAACGTGGCGTCGAAGCGCTTGCCTTGGAGGCGACCCTGGGGGTCGCAGAATCCAAGGGCGATCGTGTCGACTGCCCCGTCGCGGACCGCCTCGCGCAGGCCTTCGAGCTCGAGCGGCCCGCGAGGCAGCTTCCTCGACCGCTCTCGAACATCGTCGGCCACGTCAGATTCCCTCGTGGACCATGCGACCAATGGCCTGGTAGCGATCCCGATCTCGAGCCCGAATCCACACTGCGAGGACGGCGCCGAGGATGATCCACGCGACCGCCACCCAGGGAATGACGGTCACCCACACCACCTCGCCGCCGAGCGTCGTGAGGTTAGCCCAGAGGAGGTAGATCGCAAAGAGGAAGCCAACCGCGGCGAGTCCGGGCGCGACGACGAGGCGGGCGAGCTCTCGAGCGTTGTGGTCACGCACGTGCGTGAAGTAGTTCACGAGCGTTCCCAGCGACGAGCCAAGCATGAGCACGAGGATCCAGAAGGTGCCAAGGATCGCGAGCCACCCGTAGAGCTCGTCGTAGGGTGCGTTCTGGAAGTCCGCGAACGTCTGTGCCGACTTCGACCCGTACCACAGGCCGATGAAGCCGGCGACGAGCACGGCGGCGACGACCGATTGGAACACGCTCGCGACGTGAGGGCTCTTCCACGCGTGGTGCGTACGCCCGAGACGGTGGTGGAGGACCCGCTCACGACCCATCGAGTAGAAGTAGCGGGTCGCCGCGTTGTGGAACGCCATGCCACAAGCGAACGAGCTCGTCATGATGAGAATCTGCATGAGGTCTGTCGCTGGCGCTCCGACGAAGCGTGTCGTGACGACGTAGAAGAAGCTCACCGGATTCGTCGCGGCGGCCTTCGGGGCAGCAGCGAGGCCGTGGCCGACGATCGCCGCGTAGGCCGACCAGGTGTAGACCACGCCGAGCCCGATCACTGCGATGTAGGTGGCGCGGGGGATGTTCCGCTTGGGCTCTCGCGACTCCTCAGCGTAGTTCGCAGCCGCCTCGAAGCCAACCCAGGACCACATCGCGAAGAAGATGCCGATGCCAGGTGCTGCGTTGGCGAGGTCCAGGCCTCGGAACGCGTTGAGCGGGCTGAGCGGGCTGAGCGGCAACCCGCTCGGGCCTCCACCCTTCGCGGTCACCACGAGGTCCATGACGAGCAGGAGTGCGAGCTCGAGACCCGTCGCGACGCCGAGTACCTTCGCGCTCACTTGGATGTCGAGGTAGGCGAGCACGCCGATGATGACGATCCCTGCGAAGGCCAGCACCGGCCACGGCAGCGTCAGCCCGAGGTAGTGCTGGATCGTGTTGCGCGCGTAGAAGGCAAAGATGCCCATGAGCGACGCCTCGAACACCGCGTAGGCCGCCATCCCGGCCCACCCAGCTGCCATCCCTGGAATCCGCCCGAGGCCGTGGCTGATGAACGCGTAGAAACCTCCTGCCGCGGTGTAGCGGCGCACCATCGCTGTGTAGCCAACCGCGAACAGGACGAAGACGACGGCGGCGAAGATGAAGCCTCCTGGCGCTGCGTCGCCGTTACCGGACCCGACGGCGATCGGAACGTTGCCGAGCATCGCGGTGAGCGGCGCAGAGCCAGCGAGCGCCATGAACAGCACGCCCACGAGCCCAACAGCGTGGGGGCGTAGCTTGTGGACGTCGTCACGCTGTCCCACGTCGATGGACTCATCGCGGCGACGCGGTGGTGCCCCGGGCTGCTGTGTGCCCTCTGGCGTCGTCGGTGGTCGAAGTACTTCACTCATGATGTTCCCCCTTTCTTGCCGGACCCCCTGTCCGTCTCTGCGACGCGCGGGCACGCAACGGCCCAGCGCACCGTCGTGCGCAGCTGCGCACTGCTCGCGAGCCACACCCCCGTTGCTGTGGCTCGTTCGACGTGGTGTGAGCTCTCAGTAGAGCTCGAGGTACTCCTCGCGCTCCCAATCGCTCACGTGATCCCAGAACCGGGCGAGCTCGTAGCGTCGCATCGCGACGTAAGCGCGTACGAGCTCCTCACCGAGCACGTCGTGGAGGGCTCGCGCCTCCTCGAAGGCAGCGAGCGACTCCTCAAGGCTGCGAGGTAGCGGCTCACCGTCTGGGTCGTCTTCCGCCGGCGACGGCGAGGGATCAGGCGCCGCGAGCCCTTTCTCGATGCCGAGGAGGCCGGCGGCTCCGAGCGCCGCGACGACGAGGTACGGGTTGGACATCGCAGACGGCGCTCGGTGCTCGAAGTGCAGCGATGCGGGCTGCGTGCCCTTGAGGCGCACGAGCGCGCTGCGATCCTCCACGCCCCAGGACACTGTGGTCGGGCTGAAGGTGTGCTTGCGCCGGCGCCGTAGGCAGTTCAGCGTGGGGGCGATCAAGGCGTCGACACTTCGGGCCCAGGTGAGCATGCCGGCGAGGAACGATCCACCGAGCTCCGAAAGGTGCCACGGTCGCTCATCGTCCCACAGCAGGGACGCTCCGCTCGAGGCAGAGACCAACCCGATGTGCGTGTGCGCGCCCGAGCCAGCCTGTCCCGTGAACGGCTTCGACATGAACGTCGCGATGAGCCCGTGCTGACGGGCGATCTCCTTGACGGCAGCCTTGAAGGTGAAGGCCCGATCGAGCGCGCTCAACCCGAGTGCGGGCCGGTAGTTGATCTCCCACTGCGAGCCCGCGTACTCGCAGTTCGCCGTGATAATCCCAAAACCGGCTTCCTCGAGGTGCGTGAGGATCGCCTCGATGACCGGGTGGTAGACGTTGCGCTGCGAGTTGAAGATGTGCCAGCCAGAGAACAGCGGCTCCCTCGTCGTCGCATCGAGCAGGTAGAACTCGTACTCGATGCCGATACGCAGCTCGATGCCATGCTCAGCGAGGCGGTCGAGCACTCGTGCCGCCACCTGCCGCGGCGCCGCCTCGACCGCACCGCCGCCCTGCCAGGCGAGGTCGCAGATGAACCTGGCGGTGTGGGCTGCCCAGGGAAGCACGAGGGCGGTCGCCGGATCCGGCCAGAGCAGGTGGTCACCGTAGCCGATCTCCTGGTTGTAGAGGGTGCCAGGCACCACATCCGAGCGCGAGTCGAGGACGACGGCCCCACCGTAGATGTTGAGACCGCTCCGCGCGTAGTCGTCGACCGCGCTGATGGGCACGATCTTCGAGCGGCTCGC
>ML178764.1:0-2124 GCA_004366215.1 Actinomycetota bacterium
GCGAACTCCGTAGAGCGCCTCGAGACGCTGGATGAGAGCGGGGAGCGTGAAGGTTTCGCTGAGCAGCGGTGCGACCACTGGGGTAGCCTCGAGTTGCGTTCGGAGCGCGGTGAGGGCTCGCTCGAGTACGCGCAGCTCGTCGCGAGTGAACGTGCTCGCACGTCGGGGGCGGGGTGCTCGTCGGTCGAGCTCTGGCAGAGCGTCGTAGACGGCCGCGGTAGCCGTTCCTGAGGCGTTCGAGGCGAGGGAGGGCAGCAGCGTGACCACGCTGTAGTCGAGGCATCCCAGAGCGAGGCTTCGCAGCGGGAGCGCGTGGAGACGGCCGAGCTTCAGCCCGACGCGAGCGTGGAACCAGCTCCGAACAGCTGCGTCGAGGTCGCGAGTGGCCGGGCCGATCGAGGTGGCCGGGAGGTGGTGGTCGACCGTGAGCACGACGGGCTCTCGTCCCTCGACGGAGAGCGCGAGGACGGTTGCTTGGAGCCGCCAACCGACCGTGTCAGCCATGGCCTCGGTTTTGCTCGCGATTTCCTTGACAATACCGTCTCGGTGTGGCAGACTGCATATGCGTAGGTGCGCATATGGAGATGCCAAGTGCGACGCGCACGGGGCTCCTCCGAGGATCGGCGACCTGCCGAGCTTCGTTGGTCGTGTGCGGGCGCTGAGGCAGCGGTGGCAGCGTCGGGGGAGAGGCGCGTGCCACCTGGTGTGAGAGGGGGGAGAGCGTGGACGAGCCCGCGCTGGTGTTGGACTGCAAGGGCTTGCAGTGCCCGATGCCGGTGATCAAGACGTCGAAGGCGATCAAAGACATCGAGGTGGGGGCTGTGTTGGAGCTCCTCGCAACGGACCCCGGCGTCGAGCCCGACATGCAAGCGTGGACCTCGAGGACCGGCAACGAGCTGCTCGGGGTTGAGCGCGAGGGCGAGGTCTTTCGCGTTCGGATCCGTCGCCAGAAGTAGGGGGCACGAGGGCGTCGTCGCAGAGACGGCGCGCGTGTGGGCGAGTCTCGGCGCGCACGACGACGAGCTGGTCAGGCGTCGTCTCGGGTTGGCGTGCCACCGAAGAGGGGGGTGTTGTCATGTGGACGAACGAGGGCGAGGGCAAGGTGCTCTACGTCCAAACGCACGGTATCAGCGATCCTGGCCGCTCGGCGACTCCGTTCTTCCTCGCTGCGTCCGCCGCTGCGATGGAGGTCGAGGTGGGGATCTACTTCACGATGTACGGGCCGCAGCTCCTTCGCCGGGACATCGTGGACAAGATCGGCCCGAAGGGTGATCGAGGCCAGCCGCTGTCGTACTTCATCAAGCAGGCGACGGACCTTGGCGTGCGCCTGTGGGTGTGCCAGCCGTCGCTTGACCTCAACGACCTTCGCCTAGAGGAGCTAATCGATGGGGTGGAGATGATTGGGGGCGCGGCCTTCAACAACTTGGCGATGACGGCAGACGCGGTGGTGTCGTTCTGATGTCGCCGACGACCACGGAGCCCTACCTCAAGCGCGAGGATCCGACCGGCTACGGCGAGGTGGATCAGTCGCTCAAGGAGCGGCTGATCGGGCAAGTGTTCGCCGATCCCCGGATGGCGCACTACCTCTACGGCTGCTACGAGTGCGGCGTGTGCGTGGCTGCGTGCCCCTCTGCTCGTTTCTACGACTTCTCGCCACGCCGGATAGCGCAGGCAGCGGCGCGCCGCGATGTGGAGTTGCTCTACCAGCAGATGGAGGAAGACATCTGGGAGTGCAGCCAGTGCTTCTCGTGCGTGCGCTGCCCCCGTGGCAACAACCCGGGGGGCATCATCACCGTGATGCGCGAGGTTGCCGTGCGCGAAGGGCTTGCCTCAGCTCGGGAAGCTCTCGCTGGGTACTCGCGGATCATCTACAAGATCATGTCGACGGGAACGCAGGTCTCCCCTGACATGCTCCAGCCCGACGCGTTTCCTGACTGGGGACCTGAAGTCAAAGATGTCTCGGTCAACTTGGACCTCTGGCGGCGGATGCTCCCCCCAGAGACGCTCCACACCACGACGACGGGATGGCAGGTGGCGGACCGCACGCTCGTCGAGCTCTACGTCATCTGGTTAGAGACGGGCGCGCTCGACATGATTCGCCAGGTGGACAAAGGGATACACATG
>ML178764.1:2190-3826 GCA_004366215.1 Actinomycetota bacterium
CGGCTCTTTGAGCTCGAGCGTGAGGGCGAGCTCGTCGTCCAGAGGGTCAGCGGCCCGGCTGTCGAGGTGCCGACCAAGTACGGCGTGGTTAAGCGGATCCAGAAGGGGCACCTGTGGCACCACAAGTCATGCGGCCAGTGCGGTCACATCCCTGGGTACTCGACCTCGATCTTCTGGATCATGCGCAAGCTCGGCTACGACTACCTCGATCCAGAGGACCAGACGAGCTGCACGGCGTGGAACTACTACGCCTCGGCGACGTCGAACCAAGCGGCTCAGGCTGCCGTCGCGGTTCGGAACTTTGCGGCCGCGTACTCGACGGGCTACTTCCCGCTCATCCACTGCGGGACCTCCTACGGACACTACAAGGAGGTCCGCGCTGAACTCCTCGAGGACGCGGACCTGCGAGCGCGTGTTCGCGCGGTCATGGAGCGCCTCGGCAAGCCGCTCGTCCTCCCTGAGGAGATCGTGCACTACTCAGAGTGGCTCTACGCGGTCCGGGAGGAGATCGCGGCGCGCGCGGTCCGTGACGTGTCGTCCATTGCGGTCACAGTCCACCCGGCGTGTCACTACTACAAGCTCGTCGAAGGGGACGCGATCTACGACCCAGACGTCTACCACGGTCAGCGCACGGCGGCGGTGTCAGGACTGGTGCAGGCTCTCGGCGCAGATCTTCGCAGCTACTCGACGTTCTTCGACTGCTGCGGCTTTGGCTTTCGGCACATCCTCGTCCAGCGCGACTTCACACGCTCCTTCGCCACGCTTCGCAAGATCGAGGTCATGCGCGAGGAAGCCGACCCGGACGTGGTCCTCACGCACGACACGGGTTGCGTGACGGCGCTCGACAAGAGCCAGTTCGCCGCACAGGCGCACGAGCGCAACGTCGGTGTTCCCGTCATGAGTGAAGCGCAGTTCGCTGCCCTCGCCATGGGGGCACATCCGTTCAAGGTGTGCCAGCTGCACTGGCACTCGACGAACTACCGACCTCTGCTCGAGAAGATGGGCATCGACTGGCGAAGCGCTTGGGCCGAGTTCGAGGAGGACGCGAAGCGGCTCCAGCAGGGAGAGCAGCAGTTCCTCACGTGGGCAGACGTGGACGCGTAAGGAGAACGCAGTGGACCGCATCGTGATCATCGGAGGTGGACCCGCGGGACTGTCAGCGGGTATCGCGGCGGCGGAGCTCGGAGCGCCGGTGACGCTCGTCGAGCGCAGCGCGCAGCTCGGCGGACGCCCGGTGGAGGAACGCTACGCGACGATCACCCCGTACCTCGAGGACGCCGAGACTGTCATGGGTCGGATGGAGGAACGCCTGCGTGGGGCGGGCGACGTGGAGGTCCTGCTCAACTCGGAGGTCGTCCACGCCGAGGGCGAGGATCCTTTTCGGCTCACGATTCGCCTGCCAGAGGGGGAGCGCCTCCAGGAGGCGAGCGCGATCATCGTCGCGACGGGGTTCTCACACTTCGACCCGGGGCGCGAGACGCAGCTCTACGGCTACTACGAGTTCGACGACGTCATCGCGCTCCAAGACCTTGAGTCGATGCTGAAGGACCACCACGTCGTGCGTCCCTCGAACGGCGAGCCTCCGGCGCGGGTCTGCTTCATCCAGTGCGTCGGTAGCCGAGACCGTCAGATCGGC
>ML178765.1:0-2176 GCA_004366215.1 Actinomycetota bacterium
TACAGCGCCGGAGGGCTGCGTAAGCTTCTCGGTCGACTCCGCTAGTCCAGGGCTCGTCGGGTACCCCAGGTATGATTGGGGCGCTATGCGCTCTACTACTACCACTAGCGAGGACCGCCGTTCAGCGACCGTGACGATCGAGCTTGACGGGGACGAGATCGCGCCGAAACGAGAGGAAGTCCTCGCTCGCTTGCAGCGTCAGGTGCTCTTGCCGGGTTTTCGTCGGGGTAAGGTCCCACGGCAACTGCTCCGCCAGCGCATCGGGGAGGAGCAGCTCTCCAGAGAAGCTGCGGAGGCCATCGTGGAGGAGCGGCTCGGCGATCTGCTCGCCGAGAGTGGCCTCGACGTGATCGGTCGGCCTGCGCTTGAACAGGTCATCGTGCGCGAAGGTGGTGGCGCGCAGGCGAGTGTGCGTGTCGAGCTGCGTCCGAGCGTCACGGTGCGCGGGTGGGACGCCATCGAGGTTCGGGTACCTGATCCACGGCTCAGCCCCGACGAGGTCGACCGGATGATGCGTGACATCGTCGAGCAGCGTGCAGAGGTGCGTGACGTGGATCGCGCGGTCGCCGAGGGTGACCAGGTAACCGTCCACGTCTATCGCGTTGAGGCCGACGGTGAGGAGACGTTGGCCACGCCGGACCTCGTCGTGCGAGTGGGCCGTTCGCAGCTGCCTCCCGAGGTAGAGCGCGCACTCATTGGAGCTCGGGTTGGCCAACGTGTGTCGCCGGTTGCTTCGGGAGACCCCGACGTCAGCTCGGGCGAGGAAGAAGGGAAGGCAGACGCGGCGCCGAGTGGTACAGCGCGCGAGGTCTACGAGGTTCGGGCCATCCGTGAGGTCGTCGTACCGACGCTTACCGACGAGCTCGTCGAGGAGGTCAGCGGACAGCCGTCGGTCGAGGCGCTGCGGTCGCTCATCTCTGAGGACCTTCGTGCCCGCAGGCTCGCGCGGGCGCGGGAAGCGTTCGAGTCGGGCGTCATCAGCGGTCTGCTCGAGCGGACGGAGCCACGTAGCGTGCCCCAGGTGCTCGTCGACCCGGTGTTCCAGCAAGAGCTTCGTCGGTTCGGCTCGTCACTCGACGCCTCGGGACTGTCGCTGCGTCGTTACCTCGACATGACCGGCCAAAGCCGAGACGACGTGGCTCGGCACCTCTCGCTGCGCTCTGCCGAGGCGGTCTTGGTCGACCTTGCCCTGCGGAGCATCGCTCGTGAGGCCGAGCTTGAGGTGTCTGAGCAGGAGCTCGACGCTGAGATTGAGCGTCTCGTCGCGGCCGGGCAGCTCTCATCGAGGGAGGAGGGGCGTCGCCCAGCGATCCAGGCCCAGGTCGTCGCCGAGGTCCTGCTCCGAAAGGCGCTCGCTCTCGTGCAGCGTCGCGCTCGCATCCTGACCGAGGGCGGGGACCCGCTCACGTTGGCCGACCTCGAACTCGACGGTCCGGTCGCCGCGATCCTCGGGGAGGAGGCAAGCGAGGAAGCGGCGGCGACGGCCGGGGAGAGCAGCCACGCAGAGGCCACGGTCGAAGCCGCGTCACGACCTTCGGATGCAGCGCCCGGGCCCGCCGCGACGCCGGGGGACCCCGGGACCGGCGACGCTCTCTAGAATCGCACTCGTGACTCGACCCATGTCGCCTCGGAACTACCTCGTCCCCACTGTCATCGAGACGTCTTCTCGAGGCGAGCGGGCCTACGACCTCTACTCGAGGCTCCTGCGGGAGCGCATCATCATCCTTGGGACGCCCATCGACGACGCGGTAGCGAACCTCGTGTGCTCCCAGATGCTCTACCTCGAGTACGAGGATCCGGATCGCGACATCAACCTCTACATCAACTCGCCGGGCGGGGAGATCACCGCGCTCTTTGCGATCTACGACACGATGCGCTTCGTTCGTCCGGACGTCTCGACCTTCTGCTTCGGTCAGGCAGCCTCCGCCGCGGCGGTCATCCTCGCGGCAGGTGCGAAGGGCAAGCGATTCGCGCTTCCCCATGCGCGGATCCTCCTCCACCAGCCCTACGGAGGGGTCGGAGGCCAGGCTACGGACATCGAAATTCAGGCGAAGGAGATCCTACGCATGCGGGATCTCCTCAACGACATGCTTGCCGAGGCGACAGGCCAGCCAGTGGAACGCATCGCGCAGGATACGGATCGGGACTGCGTGCTCGAAGCCCCCCAGGCGGTTGA
>ML178765.1:2186-2637 GCA_004366215.1 Actinomycetota bacterium
ATGGCCTGCGCCACCCGTTGGCCATCCATGGCCGCTGAGAGAATGCCGCCGGCGTAGCCGGCCCCCTCGCCGCAGGGGTAGAGGAAAGGAGCGTCTGGGTGCATCAGCGTCTGCGCATCGCGCGGGATACGGATCGGGCCTTCGTGCTCGAAGCCCCTCAGGCGGTTGAGTACGGTCTCATCGACGAAGTTGTCGTGGCGCGCGAGCCTCGCTGAGCGACATCCCTCGACGAGAGCCGCAGACGCGCTAACCTGGTGAGGGTCCGCACCGTTCAGAGGAAGGTGGGCGATGGCCAAGGTGGGCGATGGGCAAGAGATCGTGAAGTGCAGCTTCTGCGGCTTGTCTCAGAAGCAGGTGCGCAAGCTCATCGCTGGCCCCGGCGTGTACATCTGCGACAAGTGCATCGAGCTGTGCAACGACATCATCTCTGAGGAGCTCGGGGAGTCGAAAC
>SIRY01000123.1 GCA_004366215.1 Actinomycetota bacterium
ACCTCGCTACCTACGGTAACTCGCTGGCTCATTCTTCAAAAGGCACGCCATCGCCTCCCGAAGGAGGCTGTGACTGCTTGTAGACCAACGGTTTCAGGATCTCTTTCACTCCCCTCCCGGGGTACTTTTCACCGTTCCCTCACGGTACTGGTTCGCTATCGGTCGCCTGGGAGTACTTAGCCTTACGAGGTGGTCCTCGCTGATTCACACGGGCTTTCCCGGATCCCGCGCTACTTGGGTGGCGACGGGGAGGCAGCTCGCTTCGCCTACGGGGCCCTCACCCTCTGTGGCGCGGCGTTCCAACCGCTTCGGCTCACGCGCTGCTTGCTCACTCCCTGGAGGGGCTGGCGCACCCTCCTCGTCGCTCCCGCTACCCCCGGACGGCAACGCCGCCAGGCTTGTACACCGCCCGGGTTTGGGCTGGTCCCCGTTCGCTCGCCGCTACTTGGGGAGTCGCGGTTGCTTTCTGCTCCTGGGGGTACTGAGATGTTTCAATTCCCCCCGTTCCCTCCTCCTGCCCTATGTGTTCAGGCAGGGGTGACGTGGCATTCCCCACGCCGGGTTTCCCCATTCGGAGATCCATGGATCAACGCTTGGTCGACAGCTCCCCATGGCTTATCGCAGTCGCCCACGTCCTTCATCGGCTCCAGGCGCCAAGGCATCCACCGTTGGCCCTTCGTACCTTGGAGTTGTGATACTCGTGCTCGCTCTGGAGTTCTCAAGCTGCCAGGTTGGGCGCGAAGAGGGCACCAGTGCTTCGACTGGGTGCGGCCACCACGTGGCCACTCCTTAGAAAGGAGGTGATCCAGCCGCACCTTCCGGTACGGCTACCTTGTTACGACTTCACCCCAATCGCCGACCCCACCTTCGACGGCTCCCTCCCAGTGCTGGGTTGGGCCACCGGCTTCGGGTGTTGCCGACTTTCGTGGTGTGACGGGCGGTGTGTACAAGGCCCGGGAACGTATTCACCCCGGCGTGCTGATCCGGGATTACTAGCGACTCCGACTTCACGCAGTCGAGTTGCAGACTGCGATCCGAACTGAGACCGGCTTTTTGGGATTGGCTCCCCCTCGCGGGTTGGCGACCCTTTGTACCGGCCATTGTAGCATGCGTGCAGCCCTGGACGTAAGGGGCATGATGACTTGACGTCGTCCCCACCTTCCTCCGAATTAACTCCGGCAGTCCCCTACGAGTCCCCGGCATGACCCGCTGGCAACATAGGGCAAGGGTTGCGCTCGTTGCGGGACTTAACCCAACATCTCACGACACGAGCTGACGACAGCCATGCACCACCTGTGGAGGGCCCCGAAGGACACCGCATCTCTGCGGCTGTTCCCTCCATGTCAAGCCCAGGTGAGGTTCTTCGCGTTGCATCGAATTAAGCCGCATGCTCCGCCGCTTGTGCGGGCCCCCGTCAATTCCTTTGAGTTTTAGCCTTGCGGCCGTACTCCCCAGGCGGGGCACTTAATGCGTTAGCGTCGGCGCGGAACCCGTCGAACGAGGCCCCACACCTAGTGCCCAACGTTTAGGGCGTGGACTACCAGGGTATCTAATCCTGTTCGCTCCCCACGCTTTCGCTCCTCAGCGTCAGTACCGGCCCAGACCGCTGCCTTCGCCATCGGTGTTCCTCCTGATCTCTGCGCATTTCACCGCTACACCAGGAATTCCACGGTCCTCTACCGGACTCAAGCCATAGCAGTATCGGATGGCGACACCAGGTTGAGCCTGATGATTTCACATCCGACTTGCCAAGCCGCCTACGAGCTCTTTACGCCCAGTAAATCCGGACAACGCTCGCCCCCTACGTCTTACCGCGGCTGCTGGCACGTAGTTAGCCGGGGCTTCTTCTGCAGGTACCGTCAGTTTCGTCCCTGCTGAAAGGAGTTTACAACCCGAAGGCCTTCGTCCTCCACGCGGCGTTGCTGCGTCAGGCTTTCGCCCATTGCGCAATATTCCCCACTGCTGCCTCCCGTAGGAGTCTGGGCCGTGTCTCAGTCCCAGTGTGGCTGATCGTCCTCTCAGACCAGCTACCCGTCGTCGCCTTGGTGAGCCGTTACCCCACCAACAAGCTGATAGGCCGCGAGGCCATCCCAACGCGCCCGGAGGCTTTCCTCCTCTGTCCATGCGGCCAGGGGAGGGTATGCGGTATTAGCACCGGTTTCCCGGTGTTATCCCCCACGTCGGGGTAGGTTCCTCACGTGTTACGCACCCGTTCGCCACTCGGTGGCAGAGCCACCGCGTACGACTTGCATGTGTTAGGCACGCCGCCAGCGTTCGTCCTGAGCCAGGATCAAACTCTCCGTTGGAGATCGTCCGTCCCACTGGGACGGGCCTCCCACCCGGTTGGGCGGAAGAGCCGATCTGGATGGTGGGCAGTGCCCACCGGCGTTGTCGGGGTGACCGAGTGCTCTCGGTCGCCCGCACTGGCTTGTCTTCCCTCTTCGCGCTGTCAACCTGCGCCCACGGCGTGGGCTCTCTTGCGACCTCTCGTCGCGTTCCGCATCGCTGCGGACCCCAGTGGTGCACGAGGCACGTGGGAACCATGAGTGTAGCACCACCCGTACGAGGCCGTGCAGGGGTGGCACGAAATCGAAGAGCGCTCGAGGGTCGCACTACCATCGAGGCATGCCGATTTACCGTCTTGGCACACGAAGCCCAGCCATCGATGCGCGCGCGTTCGTCCACCCGGAAGCGACCATCATCGGTGACGTCTCCATCGGACCGTTCGCATCGGTCTGGCCTGGCGCCGTGCTGCGGGGCGACTACGGCCGTATCGTCGTCGGTGCGCGGACGTCGGTCCAGGACGGCACCGTCATCCACGCGACCGAGGACGACCCAACGACGATCGGAGCTGGCTGCGTGATCGGCCACCTCGCTCACCTCGAGGGCTGCATCGTCGAGGACGATGCGCTCGTCGGCTCTGGCGCCGTCGTGCTGCACCGAGCTATCGTGCACAGCAATGCGCTCGTCGCCGCTCACGCGACGGTGACGCGGGGTACGGAGGTGCCAGCGTTCGCGATGGCCCTTGGAACTCCCGCTCGGATCGAGCCCAACCGCGTCGCACCCGGTGCGTTCGCCGCAGTGGTGGAACGCTACGTCGCGAACGCGGCCCGCTACCAGGCAGAGCTAGTCAGAATCGAGTGAGGCGAGTCGTGCGACGAGTCGCCCTTCGACCTCGACCACCCGCAGCCGCCGTCCGAACGTCGCGGCGAGGGCGTCGCCGTCGTGGAGGAGGCTACGTTCACCAGCGATCACGCGCCCGTTGCCGACGAGGAGCGTAGTGGTGACCTGACGAGGCAGTTCCTCGAGGTGGTGGCTGACGATCACGGTAGCCCGCGGTGCTCGCGAGGACGTGAGCAGCGCCTCAAGCGCCCGCAGCGTCTCTTCGCGCCCTACCACGTCAAGGTGCGAGGTCGGCTCGTCGAGCACGATGAACTCTGGGCTGCCCGCGAAGGCACGCGCGAGGAGCGCTCGCTGACGCTGCCCGTGCGAGACGGTGCCAAGGTCACGGCTCGTGACGCCGCCGAGGCCGACGAGCTCGAGCAGTTCCTCGGCGGCGTCGAGCTCCGCGTCGTCCAGCGCGAACCACGCCGCCCGGAGGCCTGCGTGCGGCCCGAGGGCGACGGCCTGGCGAAGGGTCGTACCTGGCGCGATCGCCCGCTCGAGGTCGCTGCTGAAGTAGCCAACGCGCGTCCGAAACCGACGCAGGTCTGCGCGGCGGAGGTCGGTGCCGAGCACGTCGAGGCTCCCCGAACCCACACGCAGGCGACCCGCGAGGGCGGCGGCCAACGTCGACTTGCCAGCTCCGTTCGGCCCGATGACGGCGACCACGGCGCCCTCAGCGATGTCGAACGAGACGGCTTCGAGGACGGGTGCCGCGCCTCGGTAGAGCGTGACGTCTCGCGCGCGCGCGACGAGCTCACTGTCCATGCCAAACTACCCTACGGCGCCACCCTGCCTGAACCTCGTCTGCTCAGCCGGCGATGAGCGCCACCGCGACGACCGCGAGGAGCATGCCGAGGAGCTGACGCCAGCTCGGAGCACGTCCGTCGACGATGAGCCCGATGGCGAGGGTCACGACCGGGTAGAGCGCCGTCACCGCTACGAGGGGTGCCGCACTCGCGAGTGGTGCGACGCGGAGGGCGAGGAAGTAGAGGAGGTAGCCGCCGACCCCAACGACACCCGCCGCCACCGCGAGCAGGCCGAAGTAGGGCCGGACCACCGCGATGGTGGGGAGCGCGACCAGGCCTTCGATGAGCACGACTCCGAGCCACAGCGCGACGGCACCGGAGGAGTGACCTGCTCGTGCCGAGAGGTACCCCCACGCACCCCACGCGAGCGCGCTGCCAGCCGCGAGCGCGACGCCGAGCCCCAGTGAACGCACGGTCCGATCTTAGGGCAGCCCCCTGCTCACCTCGGAGAGGAGTACTCAAGTCGGCGCTCCTTGGGCCCGATACCAGAGGCGGGGAGGGCCATGGACAGAGACCGACACTCCATCAGCCTGCGCGGACACCATCCGAGCGTCCTGCAGGCGCTCACCGACCAGCTCCGTCTCATCCGCGACGTCTCAGGGGCGATGGGCGCTGGCGTCGTGCGCCGTCTGGGCGAGCAGCGCTACGTCATCGAGGCGCTCACGATGGACCGGGTGCTCTTGCGTGAGGGCGAGGAGATCGTCGTCGACGGCGCGCGCGAGCTACCCACGCTCGGAGCCGCCGCACACCGCGTCGGACGCATCGAGAGCGGCATCTTCACGTTCGCTCCCCTCCACGGCCTCGTCCTCATCCCCTTCGGGCCTGATCGGAGCGACTCTCTCGCAACCCTCGTCTTCTCCGCTCACGACCTCGCGGCTTCCGACGAGGTCCTCTTCGTCGCGGCGCGCTCGCTCGAGACGCTCCTCTACGCGGTCGTCGACCTCGACGATGAGCTGCAACGACTCCAAGGTGTGCTCACCCAAGCCGAGTACTTCTCCGATCGCGACCCCCTCACCGGAGCGCTCAACCGACGGGGCTTCCTCCAGGCGCTCCGCCAGCTCGAGGAGCGGTGGCGCTACACCGCGACCACGTACGCCGTCATCATCGCCGACCTCGACCACCTCAAGCGCGTGAACGACACCCTCGGCCACGCCGCTGGCGACGCCCTCCTCAAGCGCTTCGTCGAGGCGGTGCGAGGGAACGTTCGCGGGGGTGAATGTCTCGGTCGGCTCGGGGGTGACGAGTTCGCACTCGTCGTCGAGCTCCGCCACCCTCGCGACGCGCAGCTCCTCGTCGATCGACTGCGTGCAGCTCTCGAGCACGAAGGGATCGAGGCCTCCTGGGGTGCTGCCTCGCACGACACCCCGAGCCGGCTCGAGGAGCTTCTCGTCTCCGCTGACCGCGCCATGTACCAGGACAAGGTCCGGCGACGCCTCGCCGGAGGTCAGCCTGGCGACGCTCGTCCTCGGAGCGAAGGCGACCAGGCTCGTCTCTTCGACGAGCCCAACCTCGTCCGCTAGGTCGAACGACGCTCCTTCGCTCTCGGGCCGCTGCGCGCGTGAGGTGAGGCCGACGCTGTGTTGACCTCGCGCGGCGAGCCTCGCCGCACGTCACGAGCGCGCCCAGCGAGCACCGCCGGGCGCGCTCTCGTTGCACCCTGGAGCGTCTGAGGCGTCAGCGTCCTAGGCGTCGGCGTCGTCGATCGCCGCGTCCGTCGACTCAGCGGGACCGACGTAGTTCCCTTCCTCGTCGTAGTACTCGGCGAAGGCCTCTCGGTACTCCGGAGCGAGCTCGCCGCCTTCGAGAGCTTGGCGGATCGACAAGCTGATCCGTCGACGAGCAGGGTCGAGGTCGATGATCTTCACCCAGAGCTCCTCGCCCACCGAGACCACCTGTTCTGGCAGATCGACGTGGTGGAGCGCCATCTCGGAGATGTGGACGAGCCCTTCGATGCCAGGAGCGACCTGCACGAAGCAACCGAAAGGCACGAGCTTGGTCACCCGGCCATAGACGAGCTCACCGACCTTGTGGGCCGCGGCGAACTCTTGCCAAGGATCACGCTGGGTCGCCTTCAGCGAGAGGGAGATGCGCTCGTTGTCTTGATCGACCTCCAAGACGAGCACCTGGACCTCGTCGCCGACGGAGACCACGGATGAGGGGTGGTCGACGTGGTTCCACGAGAGCTCAGACACGTGGACGAGCCCGTCCATGCCTCCAAGGTCAACGAAGACACCGAAGTGGACGATCGAGGAGACCACTCCCTTTCGCACCTCTCCAGGTCGAATCGACGTGAGGAACCGCTCCCGCTGGTCTCGCTGGTTCTCCTCGAGGTACGCGCGCCGACTGAGGACGACGTTGTTGCGTCCGCGATCGAGCTCGATGATCTTGGCCTCGATGTCTTGGCCGACGAACGGAGCCAGGTCCCGCACTCGCCGAAGGTCGACGTGCGAGGCAGGCAGGAAGCCCCGCAGACCGATGTCGACGATGAGACCACCCTTGACGACCTCGATGACCTCGCCGCGCACGACGCCGTCGCGGGCCTTGATGGCTTCGATCTCCTTCCAGGCCTTCTCGAACTGCGCGCGCTTCTTCGAGAGGACGAGGCGACCTTCACGGTCTTCTTTCTGCAGCACCAGCGCGTCGATGCGATCGCCGACGCTCACGACGTCAGCGGGACTGACGTCCTTGCGGATCGAAAGCTCTCGCAGCGGGATGACGCCCTCGGACTTGTAGCCGATGTCGAGGAGCACCTCGTCCTTGTCTACCTTGACGACGAGGCCGCTGACGATGTCGCCCTCGTCGAACTCCACGAGCGTCTTTGCGATGGCCTCTTCAAGGCCCGTGTCGCCGAGGTCATCAAGGACGATCGCGTCCGACGTCGCCCGCTCTGCCTGCTCGGATGCCTGCTCGTCGTCGCGAGCGGACTCCGACGCTGTCTCTTCACTCATGCCCGATCCGCTATCCTTCTTGAGCCGCTGCCAACCGCACGCACGAGCGCGTGCTCGTTGCGAGGATAGTCGGTGACGCCCGCTCGGGCGTTACTCTTCCTTGGCGGCTGCCCAACTGCGACCGACGCCCGCCTGGACGCGCAGCGGCACCCGCAGTGGGTAGGCCTGCTCGAGCACCTCGACGACGATGCGTCGAAGCTCCTCGGCGTCCTCCTCGGCGACCTCGACGACGACCTCGTCGTGCACCTGGAGGACGAGGCCTGCTCGTGGCGGACTGAGCCGCCCTGCGAGGCGTACGAGGGCGATCTTGAAGATGTCGGCGGCGAGGCCCTGCGTCGCTGCGTTCATGGCTTGACGCTCGGCACTCTCGCGCACGCTGCGGTTGCGGGAGTCGAGATCAGGCAGGTAGCGGCGTCGCCCAAGCAGCGTCGTCGTGAAGCCGTGCTCCCGAGCTCGACGCACCGCCTCGTCTCGGTAGGCGCGCAGCCCGGGGAACGCCGCGAAGAAGTCCGTCAAGATGACCTCTGCTGCGGACTGGTCGATCCCAAGGCGCTGAGCGAGTCCGTACGCCTCCATGCCGTAGGAGAGTCCGTACGTGACCATCTTTGCGACCGAGCGCTGCTCGGAGGTCACGGCGTCGATCGGCACGCCGAAGACGCGAGCTGCCACCATCGCGTGGACGTCGCCCTGCTCCGAGAGGATCCGGATGAGCTCTGGGTCCTCAGACAAGTGCGCAAGGACGCGCAGTTCGATCTGGGAGTAGTCCGCCGCAACGAGCAGCTTCCCTGGGCCGCCGACGAAGACGTCTCGGAATCGCTTACCTTCGAGGCTGCGGACAGGGATGTTCTGCAGGTTCGGCCGCTCAGAGGAGATGCGGCCGGTTCGAGCTACCGCCTGATTGAACGTGGCGTGGATGCGGCCGTCGTCCGCAACCTCGTGCGTCAGCCCCTCGTAGAAGGTCGAGAGCAGCTTGTCGAGCTCGCGAAAGCGAAGCAGGACACCCACGATCGGGTGCGCGTCGCGCCGGC
>SIRY01000124.1 GCA_004366215.1 Actinomycetota bacterium
GAGGTCGCCGCGGCCCAGCCCCAACGTGTCGCCCCCGAAGAGCTCGAGCGCTTCTCGCGCCACCGAGACGTCCACCTCCTCGTAGCCCCGGACCTCTGCCAGATCCCGAACGCGGCGCACGAGCCGGTTCGCGAGTCGAGGCGTCCCACGGGCTCGCTGGGCGATCTCGACGGCGGCGTCGTGGTGGAGCACCAGCTCGAGGGTCCTCGCGTTGCGCTCAACGACTGCGACGAGCTCGTCGTCGCGGTAGTAGTCGAGGCGGTAGTGGTAGCCGAAGCGATCCCGCAGCGGTGCCGACACGAGCCCGAGCCGAGTCGTCGCCCCGACGAGCGTGAAGCGAGGAACGTCGAGCCGGAGCGAGCGCGCGCCGGGTCCTTTGCCAACGACGAGGTCGACACGGAAGTCCTCCATCGCTCCGTAGAGCAGCTCCTCGACCGCGCGAGGCAGTCGGTGGATCTCGTCGATGAAGAGCACCTCGCCCCCATGGAGGTCCGCGAGCAGCGACGCGAGGTCTCCGGTGCGCTGGAGTGCAGGACCCGAGCTGACCCGTACGCTGACCCCGAGCTCTCTGCCGACGATGAACGCGAGGGACGTCTTGCCAAGTCCCGGCGGGCCGGCGAACAGCAGGTGGTCCGGCGGCTCGCCTCTCGAGCGGGCTGCTTCGAGTACGACCGACAACTGTGCTTTGAGCTCAGCCTGACCGACGAAGTCGGTGAGTCGCTCAGGCCGCAGGGACTGCTCGAGCATCCTCTCGAGCGGGTCTGGCGCAAGGATGTCGGAGCGACGCGCCTGCCCCACGCCGACCCAGTCTCGGCGTGGGCTCATCGCGCCAGCTCCCGAAGCGCCCATCGAAGCTGCGACTCGAGGTCGAGCTCAGCAGGGCATCGACCGACCACCGACTCGATCTCCCCCGCGCGGAACCCGAGCTCGACGAGGGCAGCGCGAAGGTCCGCCGATCGAGCTGTGGCCTCATGCACCTCGTGCCCGCGCTCAGCTCGAGCACGAGGTCCAAGCTCGAGCGCCAACCGTCGCGCGATCTTGTGGCCAACGCCCGACACTGCCGTCAAACGCCCGACGTCCTCACTCGCCACCGCCTCCCACAGCTCTTGGGGCCGGAGCGCAGAGAGGATAGCGAGCGCGAGGTGCGGGCCAACACCGCTCACGCCGATCAAGGCATCGAACGCCTCGCGCTCCTCGCGCTCGAGGAAGCCAAACAGCGCGATCGCGTCGGCCCGCACGATCGTTCGAACCCAGAGCTCGACGAGCTGGCCGGGGCGAAACGCAGACATGAGCGGGGCGATGACGCCCACCTGGTAACCAATCCCACCCGCCGCAACGACGATCGACGAGCGGTCGACGTCGCGCACCGTGCCGCGGAGCCACCCGATCATCGACCCCACCGCCGCTGCGCGAGCCAGGTGTAGGCGATCGCCATCGCGTCCGCAACGTCGGGTGGCTCGGGGACGGCCTGCAATCCAAGCAGTCGGGCCACTGTGCGCTGTACCTCCCCCTTCGACGCAGCTCCGCCACTCGTCGTTGCGTTCTTGACGGTGTTGGGCGCGACGTCGTGCACCGCCACCCCCCGTAGCTCCAGTGCCACGCGAACCACGCCAACGACCTCTGCGACCGGTAGCGCCGATGTGACGTTGCGAGAGAACGCTACCCGCTCGATCGCTGCTTCCGTCGGGCGAAGGTCGTGGACGACCGACTCCACTCCCCGCAGCAGCTCGACGAGTCGCGCCGACTGCGAGCGCCGCCGGTCGCTCGTCACGAGCCCCGCCCCAACGAGCCGCAGACCCCGTTCTCTGGCCTCGATCACCGCAAATCCCAGGCGAGCAAGCCCTGGGTCGACGCCAAGGACCCGCAGTGCCTCGTCACTCACGAACGACTTCTTCGACGGCAGCCAAGAGTTCGTCTGAGGGGCGAAACGTGAGCCCTGCACGCGCCACGTGCGCGTAGCGAATCCGTTGGTCCCGGTCGAGCACAAAGACGCTCCGCCGGTAGAAGCCGAGAGGACCGAGCACCCCGTAGCTCCGGGCTACCGACCGGTCGACGTCTGCCAACAGTGGAAAGGCGATGCCACGGCGCTTGGCGAAGGCCTCGTGGGACTCGAGACCCTGAGGAGAGATTCCCCACATGACCGCTCCGAGATCGCGAAAGTCCTCGATCGCCGCAGAGTACGCTCGTAGCTGCGCGGAGCACACAGGAGAGAAGTCCTCTGGGTAGAACGCAAGCACGACCGGCGACCCTCGTTGAGCCCGGAGCTCGTACGTGTAACCCCCGGTACCAGGGAGCGAGAAGGCCGGCGCCTCGTCCCCGACCGCGAGCTGACTCACTCCGCCGCGAGCTCCTCGAGCAGCGTCTCTGGCACGTCGAAGTTCGCCGTCACCTCCTGGACATCGTCGAGATCCTCGAGGGCCTCCACGAGACGGAGTACCCTGCGCGCCTCCTGAGGATCCTCGACAGGGACCGTCGTCTGAGGCACGAACTCGATCTCGGCGCTGTCGACACGGAAGCCGGCCGCCTCAAGCGCGTCCCGGACCGAGCCGAGGTCCTGAGGCTGCGTCGTGATGAGCCAGGCATCCCCGTCGTCAGCGAGGTCTTGCGCGCCTGCCGAGAGAGCAGCGCTGAGGACCGCATCCTCGTCTGCATCGCGTCCAACTCTGACCTGGCCCAGCCGCTGAAACTGCCACGACACTGCTCCCGGCTCAGCGAGGGAGCCACCGTGACGCGAGAACGCGGTACGAACCTCAGCGCTCGTTCGGTTGCGGTTGTCGGTGAGGCACGAGACCAGAATCGCCACACCTCCCGGCCCGTAGCCCTCGTAGCTCACCTGCTCGTAACGGGCGCCTTCGAGCTCTCCGGTTCCACGCTTGATCGCTCGCTCGATGGTCGCTTGCGGCACCGAGGCGTCCCGAGCCTTCTGAACCATCGTGCGCAGGGTCGCATTGGCAGCCGGATCGCCACCACCCTCACGAGCAGCCACCTCAATTTGGCGAATGAGCTTGGCAAAGAGCTTGCCGCGGGCTTTGTCGAGCGCGCCCTTCTTGTGTTTGATCGTCGCCCACTTCGAGTGGCCGGACATCGTCCTCCTTGTCGCAGTCGTACCCACATGACCGGGCACGCAGAGCTTACTCGCGGCTCGGCGCCTCGCTCGAGCCAACCCTCCTCACAGCAGCGAGGCGAACGCGAGCAAGTGCAACCTCGGATCTCCAACGAGCTCCGGGTGGAACGAGGTCGCCACGATCGCCCCCTGCGCAACGACGACGTCGACGTCGCGCTTCGACCCGTCGTCGAACTCATAGGGAACCGTCGCCAGCGTCGTAACCCCCGGTCCGATCGCAGTGATCACAGGGGCTCTGATGAACGCTGCTCGCATCGGCTTCGCATCAAGGCCTCGCACCGTGAGGTCAGCTTCGAAGGAGCGCACTTGCCGTCCAAACCCGTTACGGACGACCGTCACGTCAAGCGCTCGGAACGACCACTGATCCGGCCGCCCGCCGACGATCGATCGAGCGAGCATGATCAACCCAGCGCACGTCCCAAGAGCCGGCATCCCGCTGGCCAGGGCCTCCTCGATCGGACGCCGTAACCCGGCAGCTTCGATGAGGAGTGCTTGCGTCGTCGACTCGCCGCCAGGAAAGACAAGTCCGTCTACCGACGCGAGCTCAGATACCCGTTTGACCGCCTGTGCTCGCACCCCAGCCGCCGCGAGCGTCCCTAGGTGCGCCTCCACGTCTCCTTGGACCGCGAGAACGCCGATCACCGCTTACCAGCCTCGCTCCGCGAGGCGCTGCTCGAGCTGGTCGAGCCCAAGACCCACCATCGGCTCGCCGAGGTTGCGCGACACCGCGAGGATCACGTCCGGCTCGTTGTAGTGGGTCGTCGCCTCAACGATCGCTCGGGCCCGCTTGGCTGGATCGCCACTCTTGAAGATGCCTGAGCCGACGAAGTTCGCCTCTGCACCGAGCTGCATCGTCAGGGCTGCGTCCGCAGGCGTCGCGATGCCACCCGCGCAGAACAGCGGCACCGGCAACTTGCCCCCGAGTGCGTGGACCTCGGCGACGAGCTCGTAGGGTGCCCCGAGGCGCTTTGCCCAGCCGTAGAGCTCCTCGGGCGAGGCCTGCGCGATCGCCCGCAGGTCACGCGTGATCGAGCGTAGGTGCCTGACCGCCTCGACGACGTTGCCCGTGCCGGCTTCGCCCTTCGAGCGAATCATCGCCGCTCCCTCTGCGATCCGCCGCAGCGCTTCACCGAGGTTCGTTGCTCCGCACACGAACGGGACCTCAAAGGCCCACTTGTCGATGTGGTACTCCTCGTCGGCCGGTGTGAGCACCTCGCTCTCGTCGATGTAGTCGACCTCGAGAGCCTCGAGGACCTGAGCCTCCGCGAAATGACCGATGCGGACCTTGGCCATGACGGGAATCGTGACCGCCTCCTTGATCTCCTCGATGAGCGCCGGGTCGCTCATGCGCGCCACACCGCCATCGCGACGGATGTCAGCCGGCACTCGCTCGAGCGCCATGACCGCCACCGCTCCCGCATCCTCGGCGATCTTGGCTTGCTCGGCGTTGACGACGTCCATGATGACGCCGCCCTTGAGCATCTCAGCCAGCCCTCGCTTGACCCTCGCCGTGCCGACCTCGTACTGGGACATCGCGCCTCCCTCGTGTTCGCGGCCATCCCCGCTGTGTACCAGATTCTAGGCTCAAGATGTACCACACACACTCAGAGGTCCACGT
>ML178766.1:0-929 GCA_004366215.1 Actinomycetota bacterium
TCGTCGGTCGTGCGCAGCTCGACTCGGTCTCGGCCGACGCTGGCTTTGAGCGACTCTGGCGTTCCACCCGCGACGATGTCGCCATGGTCCATGATCGCGATGCGGTGGCAGAACTCCGCCTCGTCCATGTAGTGCGTCGTCATGAAGATGGTGATCGGTTCCTGCTGCTGCAGCTGCCGGATGTAGGACCAGATGCTCGCACGCGTCTGGGGATCGAGGCCAACCGTCGGTTCGTCGAGGAAGAGCACCCGCGGAGCATGGAGGAGGCCTCGCGCGATCTCGAGGCGGCGCTTCATGCCCCCTGAGAAGGTCTTGACGCTGCTGCGGCGACGGTCGGCGAGACCGACCATCTCGAGGACGGCGCGGATCCGTTCGGCCACAACCCTGCGATCGACCCCGTAGAGCTCCGCGTGGAACCGTAGGTTCTCCTCGGCGGTGAGGTAGTCGTCGAGGGTACTGTCCTGGAACACGAGTCCGATGCTGCGTCGCACCCTCGCTCGCTCGCGGACGACGTCGAAGCCACCTACCGTCGCGCGACCCCGCGTCGGCGTGAGCAGCGTGCAGAGCATCGCAATCGTCGTCGACTTGCCGGCGCCGTTCGGGCCGAGGAAGCCGAAGATCTCACCGGCGCCAACTCGGAAGGTCACACCTCGAACAGCGTCGAGGTCGCCAAAGCGCTTGGCGAGGCCCTCGACCTCGATGGCCCAGGGCCCAGGCGGCTCGTGGTCCTCGAGTCTGGGTGGTGTCACGATCGCCGCATCAGCCATGGCGCTCCCTCGCACGAATGCCTACGATATATCGCATCCTAGGAGGTTGTGACGGATGACCCCCGGCGTCGCGTCCGAAAGCCCTCGCAGCGCCGCGCTCGAGCGGCTAGGGTTCGTTAGGCGATCCTCAGGCCGCTGATAGCCCTCGCGACGATGAGTCGC
>ML178766.1:955-4507 GCA_004366215.1 Actinomycetota bacterium
GATCTTCGCGTCACGGTGCCACCGCTCGACGGGGTTCTCGCGGACGTAGCCGTAGCCCCCGAGGATCTGAATCGCCTCCTCTGTGACTCGCACGGCGACCTCGCCCGCGTGCAGCTTGGCCATTGAGCCCTCACCGTGCTCGAAGCGTTGTCCTTGAGCGGCCATCCAGGCCGCTCGATGGACGAGGAGCCGCGCTGCGTCGATCGCGAGCGCCATATCAGCGAGCTTGAAGGCGATGGCTTGGTTCTCGATGATGGGTCGACCAAACTGCACCCGCTGCTTGGCGTAGGCGAGAGCCCACTCGTAGGCCGCTCGCGCGATGCCGACCGCCTGTGCTCCGACGAGCGGACGTGAGGCCTCGAAGGTGGCCATTGCGGCCTGTGACTGAGCGCGCTTGCCCTCACGAGCTCGTGCGAGCCGCTCGTCAAGTCGCTCCTTGCCTCCAAGGAGCATGCGCCCTGGCACTCGCACGTCCTCGAGGATGACCTCGGCGGTGTGCGAGGCTCGGATGCCCATCTTCTTGAACTTCTGTCCCATCCGGAGTCCGGGGGTTCCCGGCGGCACGACGAAGCTTGCCTGACCTCGGGCTCCGAGGCTCGGGTCGACGCTGGCCACGACGACGTGGATGTCGGCGATCCCGCCGTTCGTGATCCACGTCTTGGTACCCGAGATCGTCCAGGTGTCGCTCGCCTCGTCGTACGATGCTCTCGTGCGCAGCGACGAGACGTCGCTGCCCGCGTCCGGCTCGCTCACGCAGAAGGCCGCGAGGTTGGGCTTCTCCGGCGTCCCGAAGCACTGAGGTACCCACTCAGCGACCTGCTCCTGCGTGCCGTTGGCCACGATGCCGGACACCGCGAGGGTCGACCCAAAGATGGCCAACGTGATGCCGGCGTCGCCCCAGCACATCTCCTCGAGGACGAGGGGCATCGTGAGCCCGGTCTTATCCGCGAAGGCGTTGAGCATGAAGTCGTACGAGTAGAGGCCGATGGCAGCGGCCTCTTGGATGATGGGCCACGGCGTCTCCTCCCGCTCGTCCCACTCGTGTGCGGCGGGACGGATCGTGTTCTCGGCGAAGGTGTGAACCCAGTCCCGTAGCTCACGTTGCTCGTCGCTCAGGGCGAGGGAAAACGGCTCCACGACGGCCTCCTCTCGTGCTTGACGCGCACGTTACTGAGCAGTAACCGTACCCCACCGCGCGCTGCGGCGCAAGCCTGCCGCCAGCACTACGCACCTGGCTGCGTCGGTGACGCGATGGGACTCGAGGGCACAGCGATCGGCACGAGCTCTGGACCGCTCCGTGTGTCACGAACCTGCCAGCCCTGCTCGCGGATGCGCTCGCGTAGCTCGTCAGCACGGCTCCACTCGCGCGCTCGCTTGGCTTCTTCACGTGCCGCGACGAGGTTGAGAACCTCGAGGGGTGCCTGTGCCATGCGCGGCGTGCCGAGCCCGAGCGCCTCGAGCATGGCTGCGACCGCGGCTCGCCGGCGTGACGCCGTCGCTCGCTCGCCTGCGATCGCTGCTGCCCGAGCAGCGCGGGCCGTCTCGGCGAGGACCGCGAGCGCGCTCGGTGTGTCCAGGTCGCTCGCGAGCGCGTCGTCGAACGCGGCGAGGTCGGTCCTCTCGAGCGCGTTCGGATCAGCGTCGCGAGCGACCTCGTCGAGGCGCGCGAGCAGCGCACTGGCTTGGGCGAGGGCGTCGTCGCTCACCTCTACGGGGCTGCGGTAGTGAGCACGGAGGTAGGCCAGGCGCACGGCACGCCCGCCGACGCGGGCGATGGCCCCTCGGAGCGAGAGCGTGTTGCCGAGCGACTTCGACATCTTCTCGCCCGCGAGCTCGACGAAGCCGTTGTGGATCCAGCGCTGAGCGAACGGCATGCCAAGGAGCACCGCCTGTGCCCGTTCGTTCTCGTGGTGCGGGAAGGCGAGGTCGAGCCCTCCGCCGTGGATGTCGAAGGACGGTCCAAGGAGCCCGGTCGACATGACGACGCACTCGGTGTGCCAGCCTGGCCGACCCCAGCCGAGCTGCGTGGCGAACCCGTACGACTCGCGTGGCACTGGCTTCCATAGGGCGAAGTCGAGCGGCGATCGCTTGGACTCGTCTGGTTCGATGCGGGCGCCTGCTCGGAGCTCGGAGCTCGGCGAGATTTTGATGCTTGAGCAGGCCGTAGTCAGCGACGTCGCTGACGTCGAGGTAGATCCCGGTCGGCGTCTCGTAGGCGTGCCCAGCGTCGACGAGCCGCGCGATGAGCGCCACCATGGGCTCAATCCACCGGCTCGCGTGAGGTGTCTCGTGAGGGCGCAGCACCCCAAGAGCGTCCATCGCCGCCCACCACGAGGCTTCGGACTCGGCGGCGAGCGCCTCGGGCGGCCGGTTCTGTCGCGCCGCACGATCGACGATCTTGTCGTCGACGTCAGTGATGTTGCTGACGAAGCGCACGGGGGCCACGAGTCGTTCGAGGGTTCGACGGAGCGTGTCGAACACGACGGCCATTCGCCCGTGGCCGAGGTGCGGATGGTCGTAGACCGTTGGCCCACAGACGTAGACGGTGAGCTCACGCGAGGGCGTCCAAGTAAGCTGAGTGCGCTCGCGACGCGCTGTGTCGTAGAGCGTGAGCATCCCTTGCAGTCTAGGTGGCGCGGTCGTGCCGACGAGGGGCTGGTGGCGGGTTGCGGCGAGGAGGCGTGGTGCAGATCCCCGACAAAGTTGAGCTCGAGGGGCTCGAGCGCAAGTGGGGTGAGGCCTGGGAGGCTGCCGGACTATACCGGTTTGACCCAACAGCGCCCTCAGCGCTCGTCTACGCGATCGACACGCCTCCGCCGACAGTGTCCGGTTCCCTGCACATCGGCCACGTGTTCTCCTACACGCACGCCGACATCATCGCTCGCTACCAGCGAATGCAGGGTCGTGAGGTGTTCTATCCGATCGGGTGGGACGACAACGGAGTTCCGACAGAGCGACGAGTCCAGCACTACTACGGCGTACGCTGCGACCCGTCGCTAGCGTACCGCGGTGCCGAAGAGCAGGTTCCTGGGCCTGGGACCTCGAGCCCAGTCGCCGTGTCGAGGCGGCGCTTCATTGAGCTCTGCACCGAACTCACAGCCCGAGACGAGCAGGTCTTCGAGGAGCTCTGGCGCACCATCGGCCTGTCGGTCGACTGGACGCTCGTCTACACCACCGTTGGCGATCGAGCTCGCGCGGTGTCGCAGGCCGACTTTCTGAGCTTGCTCCGTGCGGGCCATGCCTACCACGCCGAGGCACCGACCTTGTGGGACGTGGACTTTCAGACCACTGTCTCGCAAGCGGAGCTCGAGGACCGCATCGTCGATGGACTCTACCACCGGGTGGTGTTCGAGCTCGAGGGGGGCGGCTCACTCGAGATCATGACCTCACGGCCGGAGCTCATCCCGGCTTGCGTCGCCATCGTCGTGCACCCGGAGGACGAGCGCTACCGCGACGTCGTCGGTCGGCTGGCTCTCACGCCGCTCTTTCGTGTACCTGTCCCGATCATCGCGCATCCGCGCGCGGAACCTGAGCCGGGCACGCGCCCGGCGA
>ML178766.1:4517-11383 GCA_004366215.1 Actinomycetota bacterium
GAGGCACGGGCGCTGCGATGGTGTGTACCTTCGGCGACCTGACAGACGTGACGTGGTGGCGCGAGGCGGCCTTGCCGTTGCGGATCGTCGTCGATCGGAGCGGTCGACTCGTTCGAGAGCTCGACTTCGCAGCCTTCGGCTCACGGGACACTGCTGGTGCTGCTCGCGCGTACGCGCGCATCGCCGGGCAGACGACGACCGAGGCGCGAGCCACCATCGCCTCGCTCCTCGAAGAGGCGGGTGTGCTGCGCGGCGTGGAGCGCGTTCGCCACGCCGTCAAGCACTACGAGAAAGGTGAGCGGCCTCCCGCTGCGCGACCGGCTGCTCGAGCGAGCGCACCAGCTCGAGTGGTTCCCTCCTCACATGCGGGTGCGGCTCGAAGACTGGATTCGCGGCCTGAACCAGGATTGGAACGTATCGCGCCAGCGCTTCTTTGGGATCCCCATCCCGGTGTGGTACCCCGTACGCGCGGACGGGAGCGTCGACTGGAGTCGTCCGATCCTACCAGAGGCTGACGAGCTCCCTGTCGATCCCCAGGCTGAGGCCCCCCGGGGCTACGTCGAGGAGCAGCGAGGCAAGCCGCGTGGCTTCGTCGGTGATCCCGACGTGCTCGACACGTGGGCGACCTCGTCGCTGACCCCCCAGATCGCGGGCGGCTGGGGCACCGATCCAGAGCGCTTCGCGAAGCTCTTCCCGATGGACCTGCGCCCTCAGGGCCAAGAGATCATCCGTACGTGGCTGTTCTACACCCTCGTGCGAGCAGAGCTGAGCTTTGGCTCCCTGCCGTGGCGGCGGACGCTCATCTCCGGGTGGGTGCTTGATCCCGATCGAAAGAAGATGTCGAAGTCGCGCGGCAACGTCGTGACGCCGATGCCGCTCGTCGAGCGCTTCGGTGCTGACGCGCTGCGCCACTGGGCTGCCAATGGGCGCCCAGGCGTCGACACCGCGGCCGACGAGTCGCAGATGCGTGTCGGTCGTCGTCTCGCGATCAAGTTGGCCAACGTGAGCCGCTTTGCGCTCCAACGGGTCGCTGCAGGTGCGACCGCGCAGCCAGCGAGGAATGAGCTCGACGCATCCGAGCTCGCCGCGCTCGATCTCGCGATCGGCGCTGCGACGGAGTTCCTCGATGCCCACGACTACGCCTCGGCTCTCGGGGTCCTCGAAGAACACTTCTGGTCGTTCTGCGACAACTACGTCGAGCTCGTCAAGGTTCGCAGCTACGGCGACGACACTCCGGGCCGCTCCTCAGCGCTACTCGCGCTCGAGGTGAGCACCGAGCTGCTCGTGCGGGCCTTTGCGCCCTACCTGCCGTTCGTCACCGAAGAGGTGTGGTCGTGGTTTCGCGATGGGTTCGTCCACCGAGCCGCCTGGCCGCAGCCGGGGGAGGCTCTAAGGCGCTACAGTTCGGCGCTCGGTCGCGAGGTCGATGCTTCTCTCAGCGTTCGTGAGGCCGTGACGTGGGCGCTTGGCCAGGTTCGACGTGCAAAGACCGAGGCACAGCGCTCGCTGCGATCGCCCGTCCGTCGAGCCGTGCTCCACGTGCCCGAGGCCTGGGTTCGCGCGATCGACGTGGCGCGAGATGACCTCGTCGCAGCAGGGGGTATTGAGCAGCTCGAGCTGCAGGTCGCCAGCACGCCCAGCGCGGCGGTCGAGCTTGGCGAGGCCGATGCCCAGGGGCGCACCTAGAGATGTCTCACGTCCCTGGATGGAATGGACCCTTGAAGGGGGACAACTAGCTCGCGTCAGAGGCTACCTGGAGCGAGCGGTCGGTGGCGAGCTCGCGGCTTGGCACGTCGCGAGCGATTGATCCCTTACGGCGGAGCTCCGCGTGGAAGATGTGGCGAAGGATGGACAAGGCGTCGAGGATCTCAGGGTAGCGCAGTCGGTACCACACGTTTGCGCCCTCTCGCTGGGCTTCAATGATGCCGCGATCTCGCAGCACGGCGAGGTGCTGCGAGACGTTGGCCTGTGGCGCTCCGATGAGCGAGACGAGCTCGCTCACCGTGCGCGGAGCCTCGCCGAGGATGAGGAGGATGAGGATGCGCTTTGGCTCGTTGAGCGCCTTGCACATCATCGGGACGAACTCCTCGAGCTCGTGCTGGGTCACCTCCATTGCACCCATGGCAGCGAGCCTACTCGGCTCGGTGCGGAGCGGGACCAGCTCGGTGACGCGCGTCGAGGAAGTCACGGAGGAGCACCTGACCGAGCTCACCCTCACCTGGGTAGTACGCTCTGCCACGGTTGAGCGCCACGAGTTGGTCCACGAAGTCGCGCAGCCTGGGGTCTCGCGAGAGGACGAAGACGCTGATGTCGATGTGGGCTCGCGTGGCGCGTACGACCTCGGCGAGCGTGCGGCGAAGGGTCTCGCGCGTCGGGGGGTAGGCAAAGCGCACCTGACCGTCGTCGTCGACGTGCGCCGTCGGCTCGCCATCGGTCACGAGGAGGAGCTGACGACGTCCACGCACGCGGCTGAGGCGGCGGCGTGCGAGCGCGAGCGCGTGCGCGATGTTCGTCCCGTAGGCGTAGTCCCACTGCGCACGCGGTAGCTCCTCGACGCGCAGCTCTCGGGCCAGCTCCGAGAAGACGATGACACCGAAGTCGTCGGTCGGGAACCGACCACGTACCAGCGCCGCGAGTGCGAGCGCGACGCGCTTAGCTGGCAGGAAGGTGTCGTTGAGTGGCATCGACAGCGAGAGGTCCAGGGCGAGCACCGTCCCTCGACGCTCTCGGTGGTCGACCTCCTCGATGAGGAAGTCGTCAGGGTCCAGCGTGAGCGGGAGCTGTGGGCCCTGACGGAGGAGCGCGTTGCGCACGGTGTCGGTCACAGCGAGTCGAAACGCGTCTCCCGGCTGCCAGGGGCGTCGCTCGCCCGTGAGCTCGATGCCGACACCTCGCTCACGGACCTCGTGGGCGCCAAGGAGCCGAGTGGTACCGCTGGCAGTGAGGTCGCGCATGAGCACGTCGCCGAGCCGCCACAGCGCCCGAGGTGACAACTCCAGCGATCCTGCGCGGCGGTCAATGAACCCAGCGTCGCGAAGGATGCGGCCGAGGTGGCTGAGGCGATCGAGGTGTTCGGCAGCGTCACGACCGAGGACGTCCTCGACCTCGGTGAGGTCGAGTGCGGCGAGGCGGTCCGGCGTCGATGCCTGACTGAGCGCTGCTTCGAGGGCGTCGAGCCGTCCGATCTCCGCGAGCACCTCGCTCAGCGCTCCGAGCGGTATGGCCTCGGTACCGCGAAACCCCAGTGGTGTGGGCTCGTGGCCCCCGACTCGCGAGAGCGCCTGCGCGAGTCGATCGAGGGCTGCTACGACCTCGGGAGAGCCGCTGAGCGCCGCTGTCAGCCGTTCGAAGGCTCGGCGAGCCTCACCGTCGAGGGAGGCGAGCAGGCGGTCGAGGTCATGTCGGTCGGCAAGGAGCCGGGCCAAGAGCTCGTCGAAGGACTCGCCAGACGCGAGGAGGCCCGGGTAGCGTCCCTGAAACGTACGCAGCGCCTCGTCGATCGGCTCCCCCGCTGCGAAGCGCTCGACGAGGGACGCAAGCTCCTCGAGCATGGCGGTGAGGTCAGCACCACCTCCACCTTCGAGCGCGTCAGCCAGAGTGTTCCAGGCGCGTCCGAGGGCCGACGAGCGCAGTTCGCGTAGGAGGTTCTCAAACCGCTCGCCGGCGTTGGGATCGAGGAATTCGTAGCGCTCGAGAGCCGAGAGGCGCTCAGCGAGATCCCAGCTCAAAGCGTCAAGTTCGAGCTCGGCGAGCAGGTGTGTCTCGTCGCCGGTAGCTGCGTAGGCCCTGTGTCGGGCGGCGCGCTCCTCGCTGACGATCGCGTCGAGCTCGTCGCGAAGGGACGAGAGCGTCGCGGCTGGGTCGTAGCGTCGCAGCAGGGCGTCTCGGCGAGCGCGCAGCTGCTCGAGCATCGAGGCGAGACCGGGTGTCGCGCCGAAGCCCTCCCGCACGAGCCGAGCGAGAGCGGAGGCGAGGTCGCCGTCGTAGGCAAGGTCATCAGCCAGAGCACGCAGGATGTCGTCGGCGGAGGGTTCTTCGGGCGGCGGGTCGACACCGCCGTAGCGAATGATGCGCACGGCTAACTCCCGTACCTAGCCGAGCGACCGGCTTCCTGCTTGCCGAGGCGACGCATGGCTACGAGGCCCTCGAGGGCAAGCTCTGCTACGACGCCAGGCTCGGCGTTCCCACCTGGTGTGGCGACGAACTCCGCGAGAGCGGGCCGCGCCTCGAGGAGGGGTGCCCAGGAGGCGAGTGGTGCCTCGGTGTCAACCGAGAGTGGTCGGGCGTTCGTCTCCTCGATGAGCGCAGTGGGGTCGCGGTGCCCGAGGTGCTCTCGGTAGAGCGCTACCACGGCCTGGCTGAGGAGCTGCGTGACGAGCTCCCGCTCTGTCGTGTCCGGAGTCTCGAGTTCGATCTTGCCTGCGAAGGCGGCGATGGCAGCGTGCGCATCGTAGAGGCGTGCTTTGGGAACCCGCTCACCGTGGCGCACGGCACGCACGAGCGCAGCCGCCGCGATCGACTCGCGAGCGGCGATGGAACCGCGCACCGAGACCCCCGAGTAGTGCGAGATCGCAGGATGGCGACGAGCGAAGTGTGCGAGCGTCGCGACGAGCTCGTCGATTAGGCGACTGATCTGAATCGACGCGTCAGGGAGGCGTGCCTCTTGGTGCATGATGGCCACCTCGTCGTCGACCGAGACGGGGTAGTGCGTGCGAAGCTGGGTGCCAAAGCGATCCTTGAGCGGCGTGATGAGGCGACCGCGCGCGGTGTAGTCCTCTGGGTTCGCGCTCGCGAGAACGACGACATCGAGAGCGAGGCGCAGGCGCACACCTCGCACCTGCACGTCGCGTTCCTCGAGCGCATCGAGCAAGCCGACCTGGATGCGCTCGGGAAGGTCCGGCAGTTCGTTGACCGCGAAGATGCCGCGGTGCGATCGAGCGAGCAGGCCGAACGTGATGACCTCGGGGTCGTCGAGGGTGTGGCCTTGGGCCACCCTGATCGGGTCGACTTCACCGACGAGGTCGGCGATGGTCGTGTCGGGTGTGGCGAGCTTCTCGTTGTAGCGAGCACGCCGAGCTACCCAGTGAATCGGAGTACGCGCGCCGAGCTCGGCGACCCTAGCGCGCGTCGCTGGCAAGATCGGAGACCAGGGGTCCTCGTTGAGCGGGGATCCCTCGACAGCGGGCACCTCCGGGTCGAGGAGCTCGCCGATGGAGCGGAGGATGCGCGTCTTGCCCTGGCCACGCTCACCGAGCACGATGACGTCGTGACCACTCACGAGCGCGAGGGTGAGCTCGGGCAGGACGGTCTCCTCGTAGCCGACCAGACCTGGCAGCACCGGCTGGCCACGCCGTACGCGCTCGAGGACCTGGTCGCGGAGCTCTTCCCGTACGGAGCGAGGCTGCCATCCCAGCCGCTCGAGGTCACCGAGCGTTCGAGGAAGGTCGTCCGTTGGGGCGCGCACCCTTGGAAGCCTAGGGCGCTACCACCAGAGTGATTCGTCTCTCACCTCAAGAACGGGTAAGACTATGGGTGTGAACCTTCACCACCACAGCTACGACGTCGTCATCGTCGGTGCAGGCGGGGCTGGCCTGCGAGCAGCGATCGAGACGGCCGGGACGGTTCGGACCGCGGTCATCACGAAGCTCTACCCGACCCGGTCGCACACCGGGGCGGCCCAAGGAGGCATGTGCGCGGCGCTTGCCAACGTGGAGGAGGACTCCTGGGAGTGGCACGCCTTCGACACGGTCAAAGGATCGGACTACCTAGGCGACCAGGATGCTATCGAGATCATGTGCCGCGAGGCGATCGACGCCGTCATCGACCTTGAGCACTTTGGGTTGCCGTTCTCACGTACTCCCGACGGCAAGATCGATCAACGGCGCTTCGGTGGCCACACCCGGAACCACGGCGAGGCTCCGGTTCGTCGCTCCTGCTACGCGGCCGACCGCACCGGCCACATGATTCTCCAGACCCTGTTTCAGCAGTGCGTCGCGAGAGGCGTGCAGTTCTTCAACGAGTTCCAGGTCTTCGACGTGCTCTTCGAAGGCGACGGGGCTGAGCGGCGAGCAGCTGGGGTCGTGGCGTACGAGCTTGCGACCGGCGACCTGCACGTCTTTGCTGCCATGACGGTTATGTTCGCCACCGGGGGATTCGGGCGGATCTTCCAGATCTCCTCCAACGCTCACACGCTGACCGGAGACGGGCCGGCGCTCCTGTTTCGCCGTGGTATCCCCCTCGAGGACATGGAGTTCTACCAGTTCCATCCGACAGGGATCTACGGCATCGGGATCCTGTTGACCGAGGGGGCGCGGGGCGAGGGCGGCATCTTGCGCAACGGGCTCGGCGAGCGGTTCATGGAGCGTGTGGCGCCTACCGTGAAAGATCTCGCGCCGCGCGACATGGTGTCTCGTGCGATCCACGCCGAGATTCGTGAGGGCCGAGGCGCCGGGCCGAACAAAGACTACGTCTACCTCGACCTGACGCACCTGCCCCCTGAGCAGATCGACGCTAAGTTGCCCGACATCTCAGGCTTCGTCCGCACCTACCTTGGGCTCGAGCCCAAGCGCGACCCGATCCCCATCCAGCCGACCGCTCACTACGCGATGGGGGGGATCCCGACGAACGTGCACGCAGAGGTCGTGGTCGACGCTGCGGGCACGGTCGTGCCAGGGCTCTACGCCGCAGGGGAGTGTGCGTGCGTGTCCGTGCACGGCGCGAATCGGCTCGGCACGAACTCGCTGCTCGACATCAACGTCTTCGGTCGCCGAGGCGGTCGGGCAATGATCGAGTACGTTCGCACGGTGGACCACCCTGACGTGCCACGGGACGCCGCAGAGCCCGTCCGCGAGCGCATCGAGCGTCTC
>SIRY01000128.1 GCA_004366215.1 Actinomycetota bacterium
ATCGTCCGAGTCCGGCGCGAGGGTGACGCGGTCCTCCTCGGCGAGCTCACTCAGCTCGCCACCGAGCGAGGCGGATCGGTCACCGTGCTCGTAGGGTCGCGGAGTGAGGTGCCGGTGGCCTCGATCTTCGACGGGCTCGGGGATCTTGGTCGCAGCGACGTGTGGATCGCCGGACCGCCGGCGTTCGTGACCGTCGCGTCCGCAGTCGCCCGAGCTCGCGGGGTGCGCCGTCGTGCGCTACATGCGGATCCGTACGCGCTCTAGGGGAGGTGGGGTGCGTCGAGCAATCGTGACGGTGACGACGGCGGCAGCGACGTTCGCTGCGGTGGCTGGCGTCGGGGGAGGTCTGCGCACGCTCGGTTCGCTCGTGCACGACGGTACGGCATCGTCGGCGCCGCACGCAGCGACGCGGCAGACCACCGCCTATCGACCAACGAGTCCGACGACCGTCGCGGGAGCTGCGGTCGACTACGGCTACGGCGTGCTGCAGCTCGCGGTCACGTTCGCCGATCACCGTCTCGTCGACGTTCGCGTGCAGCGCGTCGTGACCGCCGACGGCTACTCGCAAGCTCTCGAGGAGGCGGCGATACCGATCCTGACTCGGGAGCTACTCGCGAGCCAGGGCCTGCCGATCGACGTCGTCACGGGTGCGACGTACACCTCGGAGGCCTACGCGTTGTCGCTCCAGGCTGTCCTCGATCGCGAACGCGAAGGTGTGCCGCGTGGGCGTGCGTAGCTTCTGCGCTCTTGGAACGGTGGTTAGCGTCGCCGTCGAGGGGGCTGCGCCGGACGTGGCCGAGGCCTTCGTCGCGACCTTGGAGCGACGCATCGGCGAGTACGCTGCGTCGCTGTCTCGATGGCGGGATGACTCGTCGCTGAGCCGTCTGCGTCGGGGTGAGCTCGTGAGCGATCCGGTCCTCGAGGAGGTGGTGGAGCTCGCAGGCGTGCTCGAGCTCGTCACCGAGGGGGCCTTCGACCCTCACGGTCCCGAGGGCCTCGACCTCGATGGCGTCGCGAAAGGGTGGATCGTCGAACGGGCAGCGACGGAGGCGCTCCGTGCGTGCGAGGGCGCCGAGCGCGTCTCGGTGACGGCCGGGGGCGACGTCTGGCTCCGTGGCGTCCACCACGTCGGAGTGCAGCACCCTCGGGAGCACGACGCCCTGTGCGCCCTCATCCGCGCGAGCGGTGCCGTTGCGACGTCGGGCACCTCTGAGCGGGGTGACCACGTGCGCTCGCCGTCGGGCTCGCTCGCAGCGCTCCAGGCGACGGTCTGCGCGAGGCACCTGTGGCTCGCCGACGGCCTGGCCACCGCGGTGCTCGTCGCCGGAGAGTCGCTCGCACGACGGCTCGAGGCAATCAGCGGCGTCGGTTGGCTGCTCGTCACTCGAGACGGCAGGATGCGCTGCGGAGGGCGGATCGAGCTCGTCGCGCCTAGCGATCGATGCGGAGGGCTTGGATGAACGCCTCCTGAGGTACCTCGACGCGCCCGATCGCCTTCATTCGCTTCTTGCCCTCTTTCTGCTTCTCGAGCAGCTTGCGCTTTCGCGTCACGTCGCCGCCGTAGCACTTTGCGAGGACGTCCTTGCGACGCGCTTTGACCGTCTCGCGAGCGATGATCCGCGAACCGATGGCCGCCTGGATAGGCACGTCGAAGAGCTGTCGTGGAATGAGGTCGCGGAGACGCTGGACGAGCTGGCGTCCGTAGTCGTAGGCGTGGGCTCGGTGGACGATGGCGCTGAAGGCGTCGACCGGCTCCGCGTTGATGAGGATGTCGAGCTTGACGAGGTCGGCCTCCTCGTAGCCGTCAGGCTCGTAGTCGAGCGAGGCGTAGCCCCGCGTGCGGCTCTTGAGCTGATCGTAGAAGTCGAGCACGATCTCGGCGAGAGGCACGCGGTAGATGAGCTCAACTCGCTCTGGCGAGAGGTACGTCATCGTGACGAGGGAACCTCGACGTGACGCGCCGAGGTCCATGAGCGTACCGATGTACTCGCTCGGTGAGATGATGGAGATCCGGAGCATGGGCTCGGCGATCGCAGCAACCTGGTTGGCGGGCGGCATGAGTGCCGGACTCGCGACCTCCACCGTGGTGCCCGAGGTCAGGGTGACCCTGTAGTTGACGCTCGGCGCGGTCGCGATGAGGCTCAGGCCGAACTCGCGCTCGAGGCGTTCGCGCACGATCTCCATGTGCAGCAGGCCGAGGAACCCGCAGCGAAAGCCGAAGCCGAGCGCTGCCGAGGTCTCAGGCTCGAAGGTGAAGCTCGCGTCGTTGAGTCGGAGCTTCTCGAGCGAGTCGCGCAGACTCTCGAAGTCGTCGCCGTCGATGGGGTAGAGCCCGCAGAACACCATCGGCTTTGGGTGCTCGTAGCCGGGCAGCGGGGTGGCAGCAGGGTGCTCTTCGAGCGTGACCGTCTCGCCAGAGCGAGCCTCGGCGACGTCCTTGATGCCGGCGATGAGGTAGCCAACCTCCCCCGGTCCAAGCTCGGTGACGCTCGTTGGAGTCGGCAGTCGCACCCCGAGCTCCTCGGCCTCGTGGACCGTGCCGGCCTGCATGAAGCGGATCACGTCTCGCTCGCGCACGACGCCGTCGACGACTCGTAGCGAGCTGACGACGCCGCGGTACTGGTCGTAGTACGAGTCGAAGATCAGCGCGCGCAGCGGCTGGTTCGGGTCGCCGCCTGGCGGGGGGACGCGCTCGACGACCGCGTCGAGGAGCTCGGCGACCCCGTAGCCGGTTTTGGCGGAGACGCGCAGGATGTCAGCGGCCGCGATGCCGAGCACCGCCTCGATCTCGGCCGCCGTTCGCTCAGGATCGGCAGCAGGCAGATCGATCTTGTTGAGCGCTGCGACGATCGTGAGGTCGTGCTCGAGCGCGAGGTAGCAGTTGTGGAGCGTCTGAGCCTCGATGCCCTGGGAGGCGTCGACGAGGAGCACGACACCCTCGCAGGCTGCGAGCGAACGTGACACCTCGTAGCCAAAGTCCACGTGGCCCGGAGTGTCGATGAGGTGGATGATCGTCTCACGCCACCGAACGCGGACGTTCTGGGCCTTGATGGTAATACCTCGCTCCCGCTCGATCTCGAGCGAATCGAGAAACTGTTCGCGCATGTTGCGAGGATCGACCGCGCCGGTGAGCTCGAGGATGCGGTCGGAGAGCGTCGACTTGCCGTGGTCGATGTGGGCGATGATCGAGATGTTGCGGATGGAGGCAGGGTCCACCATGGTCTCCACAGCCTAGGTGTGCCGTGCTGGCAGGGTGCGGCTAGTATGTCGTTCCCGGCAGTGGGCGCCGGTGCCGGGAGGTCGCCGGGCTTGGTCGGTGCGTCGTGAGCGAGAGGGAGCTATGGCCAACATCAAGGGACAGCTCAAGCGGATCCGCCAAGATGAGAAGCGCCGTGCGCGTAACAAGGCGGTGCGCTCGGAGCTCAAGACGCGGATCAAGCGCGCACGGGCGGCCTCGTCCCCGGAGGAGCAGGCAGAGCTCCTTCGCATCGCGATTAAGCGCCTCGACGTGGCGGCTCGCAAAGGCATCATCCATCCGAACCAAGCTGCGCGTCGCAAGTCCCGGCTGGTTCGAGCCGTGCACGCTCGGGCGACGGACGCGGGAGTGCACTGAGCCCGCTGACCCACTCCAGCCGCAGAGAGTGGCCGGCTAAACTGGCAGGCGAGCAGCCCACTGGGAGGTTCGTCATTGGCAGGCGTCGAAGAGCGTCTCACTGCGCGCCAGGAAGCCATCCTCATGGCGGTGGTGGCTGAGTACGTAGAGACCGGGGTCCCGGTCGGTAGCCAGCACGTCCTCGAGGTGACGGGGCTCGGACTGTCCCCTGCATCCGTGCGAGCGCAGATGGCGTTCCTCGAGCGCGAGGGCTTCCTTACCCAGCCGCACGTCTCGTCAGGGCGAGTGCCCCTCGTCAAGGGGTACCGTTACTTCGTCGACCGCCTCATGAAGCTCGACACAGAGCTGCTCGGGCGCATTCGTCGCGAGGTCGTGCTGCGTCTGCGTGCTGCGCGCGGCGAGCTCGACGATCTCATGGAGCTCACGCTCGACCTCGCGGTCGAGCACTCGAAGTACACAGCCATCGTCGCGCTGTGGTCCGAGGAGGTCGAGGTCGTTCGAGCGGTCCACCTCGTACCACTCGAGCCGCCGGCGATCCTGGCAGTCGTCGTCGGATCGCGGGGCGCCCTCGAGCGGGCCACCTTCGAGGTCGTGCCGACGCCACCTGACTCGGTGGTCCTCGCAGCAGGTAACTTCCTCGCACAGCAGCTCCGCGGCCTGCGGCTTAGCGATCGAGCTGTCGCACAGCCGAGTGGTAACCCGGAGATCGATGGCGTGGTGTTTCCGGCGGTGGCGGCGATCACGGAGAGCCGAGGGCGGGAGCGTCCCGAGCTTCGCGTCCGAGAGGTCGCCAAGACCGCGAGTGCGCTCGACGAACTCTCGAAGGTCACTCGGGTGCTCGAGACCATTGAGCAGCGGCTCGCGC
>SIRY01000129.1 GCA_004366215.1 Actinomycetota bacterium
GCCTCGAGAGCGGCTCGCCGACTACTTCGCGACGGCCGGCAAAGCCGTGCCCGGGGTGGAGCTGCGAGTCGTCGGTGAGGACGGCGCCGAACTCCCCCGTGACGGGGTGTCGCTCGGCGAGATCGAGGTGCGTGGGCCGTGGGTGACGGCGAGCTACTACCACGTCGAGTCTTCCGAGAGCTTCCACGACGGTTGGCTGCGGACGGGGGACATGGGTACCATCGACCGAGAGGGCTACCTGCGCATCGCTGACCGCACGAAGGACGTCATCAAGTCCGGCGGTGAGTGGATCTCCTCGATCGAGCTCGAGAACCAGCTCATGGCCCACCCGGCGGTCCTTGAGGCCGCGGTGATCGGCATCCCCGACGAGAAGTGGGTCGAGCGCCCGCTCGCGCTCGTCGTCGTCCGCGAGGGCGCGTCTGTGACCACCGCTGAGCTTCGGACCTTCCTCGCCGAGCGCGTCGCGAAGTGGTGGCTGCCCGAGCGCTTCGCCTTCGTCGCCGAGATCCCAAAGACCTCGGTCGGCAAGTTCGACAAGAAGGTCCTCCGGCAACGCTACAACGACGGAGAGCTCGCGGTTGAGGCCTAAGGTGGCCACGGAGGAACGCGATGGACCAGCGAGTCGCTGAGCTCGTGGGCGAACTCGACGTGCTGCGCGAGCGCCTCGATGAGCTCGTCCTCGCACGGCTCCTCGACGTCGAGGACCCCGATGAGGAGCGCGTGCGCCAGCGAGCCTTCGCGAGAGCCCAGCGTGCCCTCGAGCGAGCACGCGAGGCCCTCGTCGCTGCAGGAGCAGATCGTGGCTGAACCCCGTGTGCTCTGGGAGCCCGGCCCCGACGCGTGGGACGGGCCGATCGGCGCGCTGCGCGCCTCACTCGAGGCGGCGACGGGTCGGGAGCTCCCGACGTACGCCGATCTCCACGCAGCGAGCCTCGAAGACCTCGGGCGCTTCTGGCGTGCCGTGGCGGCGGTGTGTGGGCTCGAGGGCGACCTTGGCGAGCAGGACCTGCGTGGCACGATGCCTGACGCACGTTTCTTTCCAGGCGGCCAGCTCAACTACGCCGAGGAGGCTCGAGCAGCCTTTCGTGACCCGGCTGAGGTGGTTGAGGTACGAGAGGACGGCACGGTGCGCCGTCTCGGGGCGGGGGCGTTCTGGGAGGAGGTCTCGCGCGTGGCGGCAGGGCTCGCCGCCCTCGGTGTCGGGCGGGGCGATCGGGTCGCGGCGATCCTGTCTAACCGACTCGAGGCGGCGATCGCGCTCGAGGCGACCGCGTGGCTCGGCGCGGTGTGGACGTGCTGCTCGCCCGACTTTGGCACGCGCGCGATCGTCGATCGCTTCGCCCAGGTCGAGCCGACGGTGCTCCTCGCTGTGACCGAGGCGACGTGGGCGGGGCGAACGCTGTCGCGTGCCGACGTCGTCGAGGCGGTGGCCGCGGCGTTGCCGAGCCTGCGGGCGCTCGTGCTCTGTGGCGAGGGTCCCCGGCCACGCGTCGCTGTGGAGGTCGTTCGCTTCGACGAGCTCGCTGGGAGCCCATCGCCGCTCGTACGGGTCGGGTTCAACGACCCCCTGTGGATTCTCTACTCCTCGGGTACGACGGGCATTCCAAAGGCCATCGTCCACGGGCACGGAGGGATCGTCCTCGAACACAAGAAGGTGCTCGCGCTCAACTCGGGTATCGGTGTCGGCTCGCGCTTCTTCTGGTTCACGACGACCGGCTGGATGATGTGGAACTACCTCCTCGGGGGGCTCCTCGTCGGCGCGTCGATCGTGCTCTACGATGGGGCTCCACAGCACCCTGATCCAGGTCGCCTCTGGCGCCTCATCGACGAAGAGCGGCTCAGCTACTTTGGCGTCTCGGCTCCCTACCTCCGCGCCTGCGAGACCGCAGGCCTCGCACCGGAGCGCGAAGCGACCATGGCGTCGCTTCGAGTCGTCGCCTCGACCGGCGCGCCCCTCACGGCGGCTGGATTTCGCTGGGTCCACGAGCACGTTCCAGCCGGCGTGCAGATCGTCTCTGGCTCGGGTGGCACCGACGTGTGCACTGCGTTCCTTGGGTCGTCGCCGGTCTGCCCGACGATCGAAGGGCGCCTGAGCGCAGCCGCGCTCGGCGTCGACGCCGCCGCCTTCGACGCCGAGGGTCACCCGGTGCTCGGCGTCATGGGTGAGCTCGTCATTCGCCAGCCGCTCCCCTCGATGCCGGTCGCGTTCTGGGGCGACGACGACGGCAGCCGTCTGCGGGCTGCGTACTTCGCGACCTACCCTGGGGTCTGGCGCCACGGCGACTGGGTCACCGCCTACGCGGATGGTACCTTCGTCATCCACGGGCGTTCCGATGCGACGCTCAACCGAGGTGGCGTGCGTATGGGGACGGCGGAGTTCTACAGGGTCGTCGAGGCTGTCGCCGGAGTCCACGGAGCGCTCGTCATCGACACCTCCTCGCTCGAGACCGAGGGCGAGCTCATCTGCTTCATCACCCTCGGTTCCAGCGAGGTCGACGACCCACGTGACGAGATCCGACGCCGCCTGCGCGTGGAGCTGTCCCCACGCCACGTTCCGAACCGTATCGAGGTCATCTCGGTGATCCCGACGACGCTCAACGGCAAGAAGCTCGAGGTACCCGCTCGCAGGCTCTTCCTCGGTGCGTCCCTCGAGGAGGTCGCAGCGCCCGACGCCGTCGTGGGCTGGGAAGGGCTCGTGGAGATCGCGGAGTACGCAAGAGCGTGGCGAGAGACGGCGCTTCGAGCCGGATCGAGCGAGCCCTCACCACGTGGGTCAGGCTCGAGCCCGCCTACGTCGCGCGACGACGAGCATCGCGCGTCGCCGTGAGCGCCTCGCCGGCTGGTGAGGGGGAGAACCCGTGCTGCTCGAAGCGCAGGGTCGTCGAGCCTTGCGTCACCGTGTGCTAGACCGCACGACGAACGCCTGGCCTCGTCGCCTCGAGCTCGATGTGCATCCTCACCGCTTCCCGGCGTCTCGAACGGATCGGATCACGGCGTGGACGATGCTCGAGGACTCCTCGATGGGGCGTTCGCGTGGGGTACGCGAGCCCTCAGCGAGGAGCTCGAACCCTCGCGCAACGTACTCGCGGTTGCTGAGCGCCATGTGAACCCCCTACCTGCGGCTCGGCGGCGACGTCTCGGTACCTTAGCTGCTACCAGCCGTGCTACAGAGCCTCATCGAGCCTCGCTTGGTGCCCGTGCTCGTCAGAAGCTCGCGACGCGATCGCTGGGAGGCTCGCGACGAGCGCGTTGAAGAGCTGAGCGTCCTGGGCGCTATCACGACGGCTGGCGACGAGGTAGCAGCGGTAGCACAGCTCGCGCACACCCTCGATCGTCGCGGCGTCGAGCCGCCGGTACCACCGTGCCGCCTCGGCCTCACCCTCCTCACCGAGGGCAGCAGCGAGCACGAGCGTCGCTGCCCACGTGCTGAGCGGGCGCTGTGAGTCTCTCGCGTAGGCTGCGAGGAGCTCGTCGGCTGCTCGCGCTCGAGCTCGCCCACCTCGTGCCTCGATGAGCTCAAGCTTGCTGAGCTCGTCGACGATGACGTTCGCGCTCCGTGCGGGGAGCTCGAGGCTGTCGAACGGTCCCTCACCGAAGCCGAACTGCTCGAACCACTTCGCGACGCAGCGACTCGGCTCGTCGAGCTCGGCGTTCGCGTCGAGCACGAGCTCGTCGAGGACCTGGTTGATGAGCGAGAGAGCGGTACCGACCGTCATCTGCTCGCCAGAAGGCTCGAGGACTCGTGCTGCGCGTGAGAAGACCTGCATCCCAGGGCCGATCGCTGCCTGGGCAAGGTCGATGGGGGGATGTTCGCTCGACGGAGCCGCTCGAGCGCACTAGGGAGCTCCCGTCGGAGGTCCTGGAGGAACCGACCACGGTCGCTGACCGGTGCTCCCGGCTCCCGAGGACGGCAGACGACGACGACGGAGGTGGAGAGCGCGTTGGAGTCGAGCGAGCGCGGTCGGATCGCCAGTTCCGTCCGCAGCGGCCACGTCGCCGTCACGACGAAGGCGCTACGGAGGAGCGCGCTCAGCATGCGCTCCCACCCGCTCGTCGAACCCGCACCACCGCTCGCCTTCTCCTTGTAGGCGTAGAAGAAGCTGATCGGAAACCGTGGATCTGCGAGCGTGCGAAGGTTCGACAACGCCCGCTCGAAGCCCTCCTCGAAGTGGGTGGCAGCCGCCTCATCACTTCCAGCTGGTGTGGGTCAGCGACGAGCTCTGGCGCCTTTGGCGTGAGGAGCGTCGAGAAGAGCTCAGGTTCGATGTCGCCGAGCGCACGACGGAGCCAGACGTAGAAGAAGTCCGAGATCGCTGCGAAACCGATCATGTCGTAGGAGGGCGGGTCGGTGAGGATGACGTAGGGGCCAGCGCCATCGAGGGATGCTTGCGAGGTGGCGTCGAGTGCGGCTGCGTGTCCGACCGGTCCTTTCGGGAGGCGCTTGAGCACGTCGACGAGGTACTTGCGTGCTACCTCGAGGCTGCCTGAGGACCCACTGAACGGGCTCGCATCAGCGAAGTTCCAGGCCGTCGGGAGCGCTTGGCGCGAGAGGGTGTGGGAGATCGTCTCGTCGCCGACGCACCAGGTACACAGCGCAGACTCTCGATCGGCGAGGCGACTGACGAGCAGCCCGAGGTACGTCGCGATCGCTCGAGCGTAGGCCTCGTCCGCACCGTCGGCGAGGAGGCGAGCGTGCGCTTCTCGCACGAGGTCGGTGAGCGTCGCAAGCAGCGTGAGCTGGCGAGGCGTGAAGAGATCAGCGTGGTGTGTGAGACCGTAGCGTGGGAGGGCGATCCCGAGAGCGCGTTGAGGTAGCTCCGTCATCAGCACGCCCTCAGGCACAGCTACCGCGGCAGCACGCTCGTGCTCCTCGGTCGGCGTGAGGTAGTATCGCCGCCGATCAGCGCTCACGACGACGGCGGTCATCGTGGTGCCAAGGCGTCCGGCTTGACCCTCGCTTCGGATGTGCTCGAGCGACATCGGCTGGTCGCACACGAGACACACCGCCCCTCGCCGACCGACCGTCCCCTCGCGCCGCGGAGCGCTTCGACCCTCCTCGATCGCAAACCCTACGGTGCCATCGGTCACGACGGGCGTGAGCCAGGTGGCGCGCGATGCTCGACGCTGCAGCTCGAAGGTCGCAAGGAGGGGTGCGATGGCGCGGCACCCAGGATTTGGGCAGCGCACCGTTCGCGCGAAGAGCCACGCGACGACCGGGGCTCGACGTCCATCAGGAAGCGTCGCCTCTGGGTAGAGGTGGGCAAGTCGTCGACGAGCCTCCTCGATCATCCAGGTCGCGTAG
>SIRY01000130.1 GCA_004366215.1 Actinomycetota bacterium
GGCGATCCTCGCTGAGCACGTCGCCCTTCGACTCGTACCGTCGCTCGCCGAGGGCACGCTGCGCGTCCCACTCGCCGCTACGTGGCCCCTCGAGGAGGCGCCCCTCGCCTACGCGGCCTTCGAATCCCCCGGCAAGCTCGGCAAGCTCGCGCTCACCGTCGCCGCCCGCTGACGAGGCGAGCGGACCACACGGGGCCTTCCACGACGACGAGCTCCTCTCCCGCGGTGAGCCGCGTCGTAGCGAGCGCCTGCGCGAGCTCCCAGGCGTGCTCCTCCGCGTTGCCGGTCGGGTCGAGACGAGCTGCAACGGCGACGAGCGTGTCGCCCACGCCGACCCGAACCGTCGTGCGCTCGCTCGCGCACGCTGGCCGCTGTGACCAGGCGAGCGCGAAGACGAGCGAGGCGAGGATGAGGAGGCTCACGGCGGCACGGTCGTGCCACCGATGCGGACGCCCGAAGCATCGTCGGCGGTGCCTGCTGCAGCCCATGTGGGATACCTAGGACGTGCCTCGGACAGCGCAGCTCAGCCGATTTCCTATCGGGAAAGGCGAATACGCCGCAGCGTTATACTGCCGCTATGCCGAGGATCGAGGCCCCGACGGTTCGCGAGCACCACGATCGCCGACGAGAACGTCTCCTCAACGCTGCCCGAGCCTGCCTGCTCGACCCGACGCTTCGCTCAGTGGGGTTCGAGCACGTCGGTCCGCGAGCAGGGATTCGACGCAACAGCGTCTACCTCTACTTCCCCTCAGACACCCACCTCTACCTCGCGCTCGCCGAGGAGGACGTCCCGCGGCTTCGCGACGAGCTCGAGGCAGCAACCGCCGCTGCACCTCGAGACGAGGCCCTCGCCGTGCTCGTCGAGACCATGCTCGCCGAGGTTCCGCGCGTCGAGCTCGAAGTCCTCCGGCGCCTCGCCACCGGCCCGGCTGCCCAGCGAGGACCAGAGGTCCTCGCTCGTGTCGACGAGCTTCGCGACGAGCGCGCACAGCCTCTGGCCAAGGTATTCAGCGAGTACGGCCTCGAGCACCCTCAGGTCGCGGCTCGGCTCGCCCTCGGGCTCCTCGACGCTGCGGCGCGCGAACTCGAGCAGGGCGCGGATCCGACGCTCGTGCGAGCGATGGCGGCCGACCACCTCCGTGCTCTCGCTCGGCACTCGAGGGCTCGCAGCGATTTCTCCTCGAGGGCGGGCGCCCGGGCAGCGTCGGCTCAGTGACGGCCACCCCACGTCGCGAGGAGCCCGGCGAGGAGTGCGTCGAGGCGAGCCGCCTCCCTCGCGCTCTCGACGGGTGAGAGGCTGTGGCCCTCGCCAGGCGCCACCACGCTGACGAGCTCCAGCGAGCCGGCCAGGCGCTCACAGAAGGCGACCGTCTGCTCGCAGGGCACGACCTGGTCGTGCGTGCCGGACGTGATGAGCACCGGGATCGAGCGAGCGGGCCGTTGCTGGCTGCGAACCCGCGCGACCGGACTCTCGAGCCACGCGGTCTCGGGGAGTTCGCTCGGAGCCAGCAGCGGGTTTGTCAAGACGAGGGCGTCGAGCAGGCGCGGCTCGCGCAGCACGAGCTGGATGAGGGTCCAGCCGGCTGAGGACGCACCGAGTCCGATCCGCGGCCCATCGACGACCGTCTCGAGCTCCTCGAGGAGCGTGGCGATCGCGGAGACCTCAACCTCACCGTAGCCACCGACGATAGCCTCCCGCCAGGCACGCCCGTAGCCGTAGGAGCCTGGGTAGTCGGGTGCGACGACGAGGACACCCCGGCGCGCGACGCGCAGCCACTTCTCCGGCAGCGGCAACCCGACCTGCTCCACCGGACCACCGTGAACCGCGATGGCGAGCGCTCGTGGTCGAGGCGGAACCAACGCGACGCCGGGAAGTGACGTGCCGAGGCGACGAAGGCTCGTGAACTCGATCGGCGCGAGCTCCCACGTCGAGCCAGCAAGCTCGCGATCGCCGCGGACGACGTGCGCGCTCGCCGGCCCGAGCCTGATAGCACAGAGCTCACCGTGATCCCACCACAACGACGTGAAGCGGCCAGCAGCGTGCGTCGTCCACGAAGGACCCGCTCCGCTCACGACCGCCGGCTGCTCGAGTGACGCGACGACACCCAGGACTCGCTCGCTCGCCACCGCGTAGCCCCGCCGCCCAGGGCCGAGAGGGTACTCACCGATGTCGTAGGGCACGGTAGCGCTCGGTCCCACCACGTCGAACTCGACCGGTACGTGTGCGCCACCCTCGTCGCTACGAACCCAGAGGCGCCCGTTCGCAAAGCGCGGCTCGACACAGCTCTCTCCCGAACTCCCCCGGCGAGCCTCGACGGCTCCCTTACGCACGACGACGACTTCACCGGATCGCCACGCATCCCACGTACCGGCGGTGCTCAGCGCGATCGATCCGTCGTCGTCGAGCGCGACGTCGGTGACGCGGCTCAGCCCGAGCGTCTCGAGCCCGATGGCGTCGACCACGCTCCCTCCTGCGTCGAACACGATGACCGCGCGCCTCGTCAGAGCAGCGACGAGCTCCCCCTGAGGAGAGCCGACGATGCTCTCGAGGCCGGGCAATCGCGCGACACGCTCAGCAGGTCGACCCGGTCGGAGTCGGACGAGCCAGCCCGCCGACTCCCGGACGAACACGCTCTCGCGGCTCACAGCGAGCACGCCCCCGTTGCCCGGTCGCACCCACGCGGGGCGACACGAACCGCACTCGAGGTCATCGCGCTCGCTGACAACGCTCACGACCTCCCCGTCGCGCTCGAGCCACACCGCGCCAAGCGGCCCGACGACGAGATCGGACACGAGCGTCGGCGTATCGCTCATCGAGGTGGTTCTTCGTAGAGGCCAAACACGCCGCCGAGGGCGCTCATGACCTCCCCCACGCTCGCGCGAGCTCGAGCGGCTTCGATGAGAGCAGGCATCAGGTTGACCTCTGGGTCCTTGGCCTGCTCGACGAGGCGGTGCAGCGCGGCCTCGACGGCCTCTGCGTCTCGCGCAGCGCGCACGCGGTGGAGCCGCTCGATCTGTCGCTCCTCAACCTCGGGTCCGATGACGAGCGTCGGGATCTGGTCCTCCTCGTTACCCTCGGTGAACGCGTTGACGCCGACGATGACTCGCTCCCCGTTCGTAATGCGCTTCTCGAGCTCGTAGGCCGAGTCGGCGATGCGACCCTGGTAGTAGCCGTCGTCGATGCCCACGAACGCGCCCTCGAGCATCGAACCTTCCCCCAGCTCTTCGATCTCGGCGAGGATCTCGCTCGCATCCTTCTCGATCGCGTCGGTCAGGGCCTCAACGTAGTACGAGCCGCCCAGCGGATCCACTACGTGAGCGACGCCCGTTTCGTACGCGATGACCTGCTGCGTTCGAAGTGCGATCCGAGCAGCTCGGCCCGTGGGAAGTGAGAGCACCTCGTCCATCGAGTTGGTATGGAGGCTCTGGGTGCCTCCGAGGACACCGGCGAGCGCCTCGAGGGCGGTGCGCACCACGTTGACCTCGGGCTGCTGAGCAGTCAACGACACGCCAGCGGTTTGGGTGTGGAAGCGCAGTTGCCACGACCGGGGGTTCGTGGCACCGTAGCGCTCGCGCAACCAACGAGCCCAAAGACGCCGAGCTGCCCGGTACTTCGCGATCTCCTCGAAGAAGTCGATGTGAG
>SIRY01000131.1 GCA_004366215.1 Actinomycetota bacterium
CGCAGCTGCTCCGTCCCATCGCTCGTAGACAGATACGGCGATGCGGGACCAGTCCGCGACGACGACGACCGGGTAGAGACGCCCTGGCCCATCCCACGGTACGCCGAAGTCGAGCGCGTGGAAACGTGGACCGGGCTCTCCCTCCGAGGCGAGCACCGGATCGCCGAGACCGAGCAGAATCCCGCCGTTGAGCTCGACGAGTTCGAATGGCCGCCCGAGTGCCTCCGCGCGCTGCATCACACCGAAGAGCGCACGCATGCCACCTAGGGCGCGAACCTCCCGCAGGCCTGCGAGCAGTCTCATACCCTCCTCCGTCTCGTCACGACCACCTGCGCCGCTCCGAGGCCAAGGAGCGCTCGTCGAGGGGGAAGGAAGCCATGGCGCACGAGGAGTCGTGCGAGCTCAGGCACGGACGGCAAGAACGCCACCGACGCTGGCAGGTAGCGATACGCTGCCCGATCGTGGCCGACTGCCCACCCGATGACGGGTGCGACGCGGTGAAAGTACACGCGGTGCACGGCGCGGGCGACGCGCCACGGTGGCGTCGCGACCTCCAAGATGCCGAACGCGCCACCTGGCCGCAGCACGCGGGCCACCTCCGCCACGACCGCCTCGAGCGACGCGAAGTTTCGAACCGCAAAGCCGGTCACGACCGCATCGAAGCACGCATCGCGAAACGGCAGCGCCTCACCGGCTCCTTGGACTCGACCGAAGCGAGCGGGAACGTGAGCCAGCATCCCACTGGACAGATCGAGCCCCACTGGCTCGAGACCCCGCTGCGCGAGCAGCCGCACGAAGTCTCCGGTTCCACACGCGAGATCCAAGACCGTATCGTCGGGGCCGAGCTGCATCTCCTGGAGGAGTCGTCGACGCCACCCTCCATCGAGGCCGAAGGTCATGGCTCGATTCGCCACCTCGTAGCGCGGTGCGACCCGGTCGAACATCGACCGTACCGCACGACGCTTCGCCTCAGCGGATGCGAACCGCAGCTCGGGCTCTCGCGTCATCGACTCGCCCAACGACGCACGTCGAGCGAGCATTCCAGCACTCGCGTTGGCACCATTCACTCGACCAATGAACCACAGTAGCGGCACTGCGCGTACGCTCGCGACGTCACCCGGCCGCACGACCTGCAGCGGTAGACCGGTAAGGTGCCAGCACGCGCCTGACGGAGCACCGACGCGAGCATGCCGCCGACCCCGATCACGAAGAGCGTCTCGAGCGCGTCACGGAACCAGTTGGCCACGGTCTCGCCCCGACCCTCTAAGGGGTCCCCGACGCGAGTTCAGCGCGCAACTCGTGCTCGATGCGGTGCAGGTGCTCGATCGACACGGTCGGCGGCTTCGGGTCCATCTGCGTAACCACGTGCGCGATGATCGCACCTGCGACGGCGTTGCGGTACCAGCGGTGGTCAGCCGGAATACGCCGCCACGGCGCGCCATCGAAGCTGGTTGCCGCGAGCACTTCGTCGTAGGCTGCCCGGAACCGGCCGAAGCGTTCCCGCGTCGCAAGATCGCCGCTCGAGAACTTCCAGTGCTTCTCTGGTCGCTCGAGGCGCTCTAGGAGCCGCTTGCCTTGGACTTCGTAGGAGACGTCGAGGAACAGCTTGAGGATGACCGTCCCAGACGCCATGAGATGCCGTTCGAACGCGCGGACTGAGGCAACGCGCTCCTCGAGCTCCCGATCGCTCAACGTCCCCTCCGCGCGAGGCACGATGAGGTCCTCGTAGTGGGAGCGGTTGAACACTACGATCTCGCCGTCAGCTGGCGCGACCTGGTGCACCCGCCAGAGGAAGTCGTGCCTCGCTTCGAGCTCCGTTGGCACCTTGAACGACGCCACACGCACGCCTTGAGGAGCTGTGTCACGAAGCGCGGCACGAACAGTGCCATCCTTACCGGCGGTGTCGAGGCCCTGGAGGACGATGAGGAGCGACCGACGTCCCTCCGACCACAGCGCCTCCTGGAGCCCGCTGATGCGACGCCGAGCCCAGCGACGAAGCGCCCTCGCCTCCGACCGAGTCAGCTCGAACCCCTCGAGGCGATCGCACGCTCCCCTGACGGGAGGAACCAGCGTCGCGTCCGCGAGGGCGGCTCCGAGCACACGCCGCTTCATAGCTCCAGCCTAGCCTGGAGCGCCAGAGCCCGAGGGCTGCTCGTAGTAGCGAAAGAGGAGCTCGGCGGCGAGCGCGGGCTTACTCGAACCCTCCACCTCGATGGTGACGTTCACCTGTGACTGCGCTCCGCCTGGAACCTCCTCGAGGCTCGCGAGCTGCGCGCTCAGCCGAATTCGACTCCCAACGGGGACCGGTGCCGGGAACCGGATGCGATTCGCGCCGTAGTTGACCACCATCCCGACGCCGGACACGTCGAGTACCTGAGGCAAGAGCGCTGAGACGAGCGACAGCGTGAGGTAGCCGTGTGCGATCGTCGAGCCGAACGGGCCGGAAGCCGCACGAACGGGATCGACGTGTATCCACTGGTAGTCGTCTGTCGCTCGCGCGAAGAGGTTGATCCGCTCCTGAGTCACCTCGAACCACTCGGAGTAGCCAAGGTGCGTTCCGACGAGCGCGTGGAGCTCGCTGATCGTTGCGACCGAGGTGGGTGGCACGCTCCGATGCTAGCACGCCTCCCCACCGCACGGCGGTCGCACGACCACCGCCAGCACTAGCGTAGGTCCCGTTACGGCACACCTGAAGGAGCACCCCCGTGAGCATCGCGCGACAACTTCTGCTCATCGTGCCCGCGTTCGTCGCCGCTGCGCTCGTCGGCCTCGGAGCTGCAGCGGCGCTCATCCACCTCACCCGGCTGGTCAATCGCCGTCATCCCAACCCCGTGCGCACCGCTGCACTGCGCCGGCTCATCGGTCCCGTACGCTCTGGAGTTCCCCTCATCGCGATGGCGGTCGCACTCGAGCTCGTCTCGCTTCCCCGGGCAGCTCACGCCTCCCTCGCACACGGAATCGAGCTCGCACTCGACGCAGTCGTCGCCTGGGCGCTCGCACGGCTCCTCGAGGCAGGAGAGGATGCGCTCCTCTACCACTACCACATCGATAGCCCGGACAACCTTCGTGCTCGACGCCTCCAGACGCAGCTGCGCGTCTTCAGGCGAATTCTCCTCGTCGTCATCGTGATCGTCGCACTCGCTATCGCCCTCTTCTCGTTCCCGAGCGTGCGCATCGCTGGTGCCGGTCTCCTCGCGAGCGCAGGCATCGTGTCGCTCGTCGCGGGGATCGCCTCACGACCGATCGCGTCCAACGTGATCGCCGGCATCCAGATCGCCCTGGCTCAGCCGATTCGCCTCGACGACGTGGTCGTCGTCGACGGGCACTGGGGTCGGATCGAGGAGATCGGCTTGACCTACGTTGTGGTCCGCGTCTGGGACCTGCGTCGTCTCGTACTCCCGATCTCGTGGTTCACCACCAACCCGTTCGAGAACTGGACGAAGACGACGGCCGACATCCTTGGCTGGGTCCACCTCGAGGTTGACTACACCGCGCCAGTCGATGAGATCCGCGCCGCGTTCCTCGAGATCGTGGCGAACTCACCCGACTGGGACGGCAAGACGGCGCGACTCCAAGTCACGAACCTTGGACCCTCGACCATGCAGCTCCGCCTCCTCATGAGTGCCCGCGACTCGACCGCCTCGTGGAACCTCCAGTGCGAGGTCAGAGAGCGCCTCATCGCTCACCTCCAGCGCACGTACCCGCACTGCCTCCCACGCCTGCGGACTGAGCTCGTTGAAGGCTCCCCGGTCGCCGAGCACCGGCGATACCACAGCACCTCACCCGAGGCGCCCGCCTAGCGACCGCGCACGAGCTCGGCACACCGTCTCTCGTGGCACCCGAGTACTAGTGAAACCAGAGGCGTTGGTACTCGCGCGACATCGGGTGCACGAGAAGCGCCAAGGGCACGACGGCAAAGATGAGGACGATCACCCCAGACGCCAAGATCGTGCTGAGCCCGCCCAGAATCCCAAAGTAGAGGTAGGTCACGAGCGGAATCGCCGCCGCCGCGACGGCGAGGTAGTAGCCGAGCCGCCGAGAGTTCGCTATCCCGTAGGCACCAACCACCGGCAGCACGACCGACACCAGCAGAAGGAGGGGAGACAACCCGACGAAGAGCATCTCGATGAGCGTGAATGCTGCGTTCAGATACAGGAGGATCGACCCGATGATCAGCGTCTGAGGCTGAGAGCGATCGATGAGTTTGAGCTCGCGCATAGCTCTAGGCTACCGCAGCCGCCTCCTCACGCGAAACCCGCCGTCGTCGACTAGGCTCACCCGTCGTGGAGGTCCAGCACATCGAGCATCGTGACGTGACAGGCGGTGGTGCTCGAGCCGCCGTCTTTGGAGCCTCCGACGGCCTGCTGACGAACGTCGCACTCATCCTCGGCATCCTCGGAGCCTCTCCGACGCGCCACGCCGTCGTGCTGGCTGGGATCGCAGGGCTCGTCGCGGGAGCATTCTCGATGGCCATCGGCGAGTACGTCTCGATGAGTGCGCAGCGAACGCTGCTCCAGCGCGAGCTCGACGTCGAGCGCCAGGAGATCGACCGGCGGCCAGAGGCCGAGACGCTCGAGCTCCAGCGCCTCTACGAGCAACGCGGGGTCCCGAGCGACCTCGCTGCTGCGGTCGCGGGCTACCTGATGCGAGATCCTGACGTGGCGCTACGGATCCACGCGCAAGAGGAGCTCGGCGTCGCGCCCGATGCGATCGGGCGACCAATCCAGGCGGCGCTCGCGTCGTTCGCCCTCTTCGCGTGCGGCGCGCTCGTTCCGCTCCTGCCCTGGTTCGTCGGTGGTGGCACGGGCGCAGTCGACGCTTCACTTGGCGTGTCCGCGCTCGCCGCACTGGTCCTCGGCGGTCTGCTCGCCAAGCTGTCAGATCGAGCCGTCGTGCTCGGCGCGCTTCGACAGCTCCTGCTCGCCGCGATCGCAGCGGCTGTGACCTTTGGAGTCGGCCACGTCGTCGGTGGGATTGTCACCGCCTAGACGCTCCGATCACGCAAGCGTCGGCTGAGCGGAGCGTCCTCGCTTGAGCTCAAAGAACCACGGAGCGTCGAGCGCTGCCTCGACGAGACGCCAGAGTCGAGCTGCCTCGCCCGCATCGAGTGCTCGATCAACGATCGGTCCGTAGAGACCCCACTCAGCGCCCAGCTTGGCGAGGATCGGTGAGCCGACGTCCGGACCCGCAAGCCGTAGCGCTCGATGGTGCTCTGCAACGACGAGTGCGTCGAGGCGCTCGTCACTGGCAGCCTCGAGCGTCGAGGGATCGATGCCGACTCGCTCGCCGATCGCCGCCACGACGTCGTCTGTCAGCGAGCGATGGTCGCGAAACATCGCCTCGCCCACGGCTCGGTAGAACGGCGCGACGAGTGCGTCCCGACCGTTGGCGCGCAGCGCAGCCATGACACGCTGAACTCGGCGACCCGCCCAGAGAACGTCGCGCCAAGGATCGGCAGCCTCACC
>SIRY01000132.1 GCA_004366215.1 Actinomycetota bacterium
TCAAGGAGCAGCGCCTCTTGCTCGGTCGAGACGACGATCCACGTGACGCGTGACGCCACCGCAACCATGGCTCGCGTCTTCGGCGGCAGCTGGGAGGGATCCTGGAAGTAGCTCGCCAGGCGAGCTCGGAGGTTCCGGGCCTTGCCAACGTAGATGACGCGGTCGAGCGAGTCTCGAAACTGGTAGCTGCCGGGCGCTTCAGGAACATCGGTGAGCTCAGGACGCTCCATCGCGAGCGAGCACCTCTCTGAGGAAGGTACCAGTGTGCGATCCTGGCATCAGCGCTACCTGTTCTGGCGTCCCTGCGGCGACGACGGTTCCGCCGTGTCGACCACCCTCAGGCCCGAGGTCGATGATCCAGTCTGCCGTCTTGATCACATCCAGGTTGTGCTCGATGACGACCACAGTGTTGCCTTGGTTGACGAGCGAGTGGAGGACACCCAAGAGGCTCCGGACGTCCTCGAAGTGCAGTCCGGTCGTGGGCTCGTCCAGAATGTAGATCGTTCGACCAGTGGCTCGGCGAGCCAGCTCCGTCGCAAGCTTGATGCGCTGCGCCTCCCCGCCCGAGAGCGTCGTCGCGGCCTGCCCGAGGCGGGCGTAGCCAAGCCCCACCTCAGCCAAGGTATCGAGGTAGCGAAGGATCGACGGCTGGCGAGCGAAGAAGGCTTGGGCCTCCTCGACCGACAGGGCAAGGACATCTGCGATCGTCAAGCCACGGTAGCGAATCTCGAGGGTGTCGCGGTTGTAGCGGCTGCCTCCGCAGGCGTCGCACGTCACGTAGACGTCCGGGAGGAAGTTCATCTCGATGCGCATCGTGCCTTCACCCTGGCAGACCTCGCACCGACCACCCTTGACGTTGAACGAGAACCGTCCAGGACGGTAGCCGCGAGCCCGCGCCTCAGGGGTCTCGGCGAAGAGCCGCCGCACGTGATCGAAGAGCCCCGTGTAGGTCGCCGGATTCGAGCGAGGTGTGCGTCCGATCGGAGTCTGGTCGATCGCGATCACCCTGTCCACACGCTCGACGCCTTCGAGCGCCTTGTGCCGCCCAGGCTGCTCGTGAGCTCGGTGCAGGCGCGCGCGCAGCGCGCGGTAGAGGATGTCGTTGACGAGGGTCGACTTACCCGACCCTGACACCCCTGTCACGCAGATGAAGAGCCCGAGCGGGAAGGCCACGTCGATCTCGGCGAGGTTGTGCTCGCTCGCCCCCACGACCCGCAGCCAACCGCGCTCGGGCGTGCGGCGCTGGCGCGGGACCTCGATGCGGCGCCGGCCGCTCAGGTAAGCGCCGGTCAGCGAGGTCTCAACCTCCTCAACCCCCGCGACCGGCCCTGAGTAGACGACGGTACCGCCGTGCTCGCCCGCCCCGGGCCCGACGTCGACGATCCAGTCAGCGGCCCTGATGGTCTCCTCGTCGTGCTCGACGACGAGCACCGTGTTCCCAAGGTCGCGAAGGCGCACCAACGTCTCGACGAGGCGCCGATTGTCGCGTTGGTGGAGGCCAATCGAGGGTTCGTCGAGCACGTAGAGAACCCCAGCGAGCCCCGAGCCGATCTGCGAGGCGAGTCGAATGCGCTGAGCCTCCCCTCCAGAGAGCGTTCGAGCAGCTCGTCCAAGGGTCAGGTAGCCAAGACCCACGTCGACGAGGAACTGGAGTCGAGCCCGAATCTCTCGTGTGATCGGCGCGGCGATGGTCGCCTCACGAGAGGCGAAGCGCATGTTGCCGACGATGTCGAGGGCTGCATCGATCGAGGCGGTGATGAGGGTCTCGATACCCACGCCGTCGACCGTGACGCTCCGAGCCTCGGGTCGCAAGCGAGTGCCACCGCACGCGTCACAGGGAACCTCCCGCATGAAGCCCTCGACGATCTGGCGCACGAACTCCGAGTCAGCTTCGGCACGGCGGCGCTCGAGGAAAGCGACGACACCCGGGAACGTCACGACTGACGACCGCTCACGCCCCAGACGGTCGACCCAGCGCTCCTCGAGCGCCACGTCAGAGCCCTCGAGAATGAGCCGACGGGCCTCGGGGGGAAGGGCGCCAACGGGCGTCGTGAGGGAGTACCCTGCAGCCCGCAGAGCTCGCTCCATCTGACGTCGCACCACGTCGGCTCGCAGCGCCCCAAGCGGTGCGACAGCCCCCTGGAGGACGGAGCGATGCGGGTCCGGCAGAACGAGCTCCTCGTCGACGACGAAGCGAACCCCAAGGCCGCTGCAGACAGGACACGCTCCAAAGGGACTGTTGAACGAGAACGTCCGCGGCTCGAGCTCGCCGAGAGAGATGCCACAGACCGCACACGCTAGGTCCTCCGAGAACCGCTCTCGGGCGCCCAACGTACCGTCGTCCTCGACGGCCACCACCTCGACGACGCCGCCCGCGAGGCCCAGAGCCGTCTCGATCGACTCCGTCAAGCGGCGTTGGTCGCTCGTGCGCGCGACGAGCCGGTCGACGACCACCGCGATCGAGTGCGCTTCGTAGCGAGCGAGGTTGATCGAGGCTCTGTCGTCGAGCGACCACAGCACTCCGTCGACGAGGACCCGCGCCCAGCCCTCTCGGGCTAAGCGCTCAAAGAGCTCCTCGTAGGTCCCCTTACGCTCGCGCACGAGCGGTGCGAGTACCATCGTGCGACGATCGCCGTAGCGCTGGAGGACCCAGTCCACGATCTGCTGGGGAGTCTGACGAGAGACCTCCCGACCACACTGTGGACAGTGAGGGTGTCCCACCCGCGCGTAGAGCAGGCGCAGGTAGTCGTAGATCTCAGTCACCGTGGCGACCGTCGAGCGAGGGTTGTGCGAGGCGGACTTCTGATCGATCGCGATCGCGGGTGACAGGCCGTCGATGGCGTCGACGTCGGGCTTCTCCACGAGGCCTAGGAACTGACGCGCGTACGACGAGAGCGACTCGACGTAGCGCCGTTGCCCCTCGGCGAAGATCGTGTCGAAGGCGAGCGAGCTCTTGCCCGAGCCCGACAGCCCGGTGACGACGATCAGCCGCTCGCGAGGGAGATCGACCGAGACGTTGCGCAGGTTGTGCTCACGCGCGCCGCGGACCCGAATCCACTCAGGCATGGACCGCTGGCGCTCCGAGAGGTTGGGCGACGGCGTTGATCTTGGCGACGATCTCGGTGAGCTCGGCCTCAGGCGTCGAGGCGCTAACGACGCCTCCCCCGCCGACGACACGGACGGCCGAGCGCGCGACGTCAACGAACGCCCCTCGTATGGCGAGGTAGAACTCAGCGTCACCAGCGGCGTCGCTCACACCCACGAGCCCTCCGTAGGCGCCGCGCCACGGCTCCCACTGCGCAAGGATCTGCGCGGCGCTCGCCCGAGGCACTCCCCCAACCGCCGCGGTCGGCACTATGGCACGCAGGACCTCTCGCGGGCTGACACCCGGCAGCAGCGTGGCTGCGATCGGCGTCGCGAGGTGGACAAAGGGCCCCGCGTCGAAGAGCAGTGGAGTCGCGGGCCGCCGAAGCTCCTTTGCGACCGAGCCGAGATCTTCAAGGAGCTGCTCGACCATGACCTCGTGCTCTGCGCGATCCTTGACAGAGGCGAGCAGCCGCGCCTGCGCGCCACGTCGAGCCGTTCCGGCGAGCGGCTCGAGCCGGGCCCACGATCCGCTCGTCGAGACGACAAGCTCTGGTGAGGCGCCGACCCGATCGCGAGCCGCGTAGAGGTGAGCGCGCGGGTGGTCACGCTTGAGCCGAGACGCGGCC
>SIRY01000133.1 GCA_004366215.1 Actinomycetota bacterium
CGAGGAGGGCCCATCGGCGCGTTGGCGTTCGTGAGGCTCTCGATCGGGTGGTGGCTCACGATCACGATCGGCACGTCCTCGCCGTCGCAGGGGCGCCAGGTCCCGTCGTCGTCGACGACCGCGCTGTGAGCGAGGTCGAGCTCTTGGCGGAGCCAGGACCAGCTCTCGTGCGAGAGCGATCCTTGCCATCCTCCATGGGGATTCGTCGTGTCGACGACGAGGAGACGCAGGCCCGCGACGTCGACGCGGCGGCGTCGCGGGGCGGGCCACGCCTCGCGTGTCAGGACCGAGCGCGTCGGGTCCGGCGTGACGCGGCGCAGCGCGAGCCGGCGGCTGAGGGCACCGAGGTCCGGCGCGCGCAGGTCGTGGTCGCGCAGCAGGTCACCGAGCTCCTCGCCGTCGAGGATGCTGGCGACACCCAGCCCAGCCGTGGCACGACGGCGAAGCGCCGGCGTCGGGGGTACCGTTCCCTGGAGGAGGACGTCGTGGTTGCCCTCGACGAGGACGACCGCCAGCTCGTGCCGTGGCACCGGGATCGGTCGGACGAGCAGCGCTGGGAGCTCCTCGACCGCGGGGTAGCCCCTGCTCGTCCGCCACACGTCGACACGTGCGCCTCGCGGGTGCCAGTACCAGGGCAGCGCGTCGCCGAATCCTGGTGCGTCGTCGAGCGCTAAGGCGCCGGGGATGCGCACCGAAGGATCGGTCCCCTCGAGGAGTGCCACCGCGACGAGCAGCTCGTTGAGCTGGGCGTTGTCGACGAGGTCACCGCTTGCGACGAGTGCGTCGAACGATCGGCCAAGGATGGGGCCGCGAGCGGTCGCGGCGACGACCTCGAGCATCGCTGCGAGGACGTGGGTCGCCATCGTCTCGTGCGGCCGATACGTGCCAAGGCGGCCGAGCTGAGCGCGGAGCGCCCCCCCGGGCTCGCCGAGGTGGTTTAGAAACGGTGCGCGGATGGGGCTCGACGGGTCGGTGATGTGGACGTCTGTGACGTGCCATAGGCTCGCGATCGGGACGACGTCGTGCGGCGGTGCGGTACCGCCGAGCTGGCGTGCGGGCTCTCCGGGTGCGAGGGTAGGCCACCGGAACGGTCCGCGGGCCGATGGGCGAAGGGTTCGATCGAGCGTACTCATGAGGCCGGCGACGGTTCGACGAAGAGGACCGGGCTCGACGGGACGACGCGGACGGAGGTCGACGGCTCGAGCGTCACCGTCGGAGTTGGAGGCACGCTGACGATGAGAGGGTCGGCGAGCCCAGGCCAGCGCACGTGCACGTCGAGGCTTGCCCCGCGGAAGGTCGTTCGCTCTACACGACCAGGGCCGTCGGGATCGACGATGAGGGAGAGGGCCTCGGGGCGCACGTAGGCGAGCACTCGCCCAGAAGGCGTGGCAAGCCCGGGAGGCAGGTCCACGTCGTCGTCGAGCAGACGCAGCCTTCCCCGAGGCGTTGCGACTGCAGGAATACGGTTCGTGCGCCCGATGAAGCCGGCGACGAACGCGGTACGCGGCGTGTGGTAGATCTGAGGCGGGGTCCCGACCTGCTCGAGTTGCCCGTCGCGCATGACCGCGACACGATCTGCGATCGTCAGAGCCTCCTCCTGGTCGTGGGTGACGACGATCGTGGTGATGCCGACGTCGCGCTGGATGCGGCGGATCTCGTCGCGTAGGCGGACCCGTACGCTGGCGTCGAGGGCGCTGAGCGGCTCGTCGAGGAGGAGGACGCGGGGCTCGATCGCGAGCGCTCGCGCGAGCGCGACGCGCTGTGCCTGGCCGCCTGAGAGCTGGTGGGGCCGGCGGTCCGCGACGCGAGCGAGGCCGACGAGGTCGAGCAGCTCGCGTGCCCGCGCCTCGCGTCGACGGCGGCCGACGCGGCGGAGGCGAAGACCGAACGCGACGTTCTCGAGGGCGCTCATCGTCGGGAAGAGGCTGTAGGCCTGGAAGACCATGCCGATCTGGCGTCGACTGGCGGGCAGGGTGGTGACGTCGAGGCCGTCGAAGACGACGCGACCGCGATCGGGCCGCTCGAGCCCCGCGAGGACGCGCAGCGCCGTCGTCTTGCCGCTGCCCGAGGGGCCGACGAGCGCGCAGAGCTCGCCAGCGGCGACCGTGAGGTTGAGGTCGGCGAGGGCGACGACCGAGCCGAAACGTCGGTGCAGGTGCTCGACGACCACGGTGACGCCGTGGCTCGACGGTGACGTCTGCGTCGAAGCCTCGGTCGCTCGCATGACGTCCATGGGCTACTCCTCCAGGGTGCTCGAGACTCGACGGCGCCGATCAGCGCCGGCCAGCAAGACGATGACGGTGAGGAGGGCGACGGTGCCCACGAGGGCGAGCGTCGAGACCGCAACCGCCTCGGTGGCCTGGGTGGCTCCGATCTGCTGGAGCCAGACCGGGAACGTGGTGAACGACAGCAGGCTCGCCATCACGTACTCGCTGAGGCAGAGCGCGAGCGTGAGCGCGCCAGCTGCGAGGAGCGGTCCTCGAAGTCCGGGGATGAGCACGTGGCGTACGGTGCGGTGCCACCGGGCGCCGAGCGACGAGGAGGCCTCCGTCATCGTGCGGACGTCGAGCGCGCCGACGCCTGCGTCGACGATGCGGTACGCGTAGGGCAGCGCGAGGACGGCGTACTCAGCGACGAGGATCGCCGGCGTCTGGGTGAGGGTAGAGGGCAGGAAGCGGAGCGCTGCCGTCACGCCGAGGACGATCACGACGACCGGCACCATGATGGGGACGAGCACCACCGTGTCGACGAGCGGCGCGAGGGAGGGGCACTTGAGGCGGACCCACAGCGCCGTCCAGGTCACCAGCGTGAGCTCGAGCAGCACCGTGGCGAGGCCGACGCGAAGAGATAGCCACAGCGAGCTCCAGAATGCGCCTGCTGAGAGGATGGCGCGGTAGGCGGCGAGCGTCAGCGACCCGTGGGTGCCCTCGACGCTGAAGCGTGCCGCGGCGACGAGTGGGACCACGAGGTAGGCTCCGACCAGCGCGAGCACGACGATCGCGGTGGGGTGGCGCCTCACCGCGACCACCTCGTCTGGCGACGCTGCGCGAGCGCGTAGACGCCCGAAACGAGGACGACGAGTGCGATCATCTCGAGCCCGAGAGCGTCGCCGACGTGCGCTTGGGTCGCGACGACGTTGCCATCGATGAGGTTACCGATCTCGAGCGGCACGAGCGGTATGACACCGCCCGCGAGGGCGGCGGCCGTCGCGTAGGCGGCGAAGGCGTCCGCGAAGAGGACGAGCAGGCCAGCGAACGCAGTGGGCGCGAGGAGGGGCCCAG
>SIRY01000134.1 GCA_004366215.1 Actinomycetota bacterium
CGAGGAGGCGGCGCATCTCTGAGCGCGCCCAGTCCTCGCGGCCTCGCCGGCGCAGCTCCTCCACGAGACGCGCCCGCAGGGCGAGGAGAAATCGCACGTCGTTCGCGGCGTAGCGAACCTGGGCCGAATCGAGCGGACGCACGAGCCAGTCTGAGGTGCGCTCAGCCTTTGAGATGTGCACCCCGAGGAATCGCTCGAGGAGCGCTCCGAGGCTCGCGTGTGCGAGGCCGAGAAACCCGCCTGCGACCTGCGTGTCGAAGACTCGGCGAGGCCGTGATCCCGTCGCGCGCTCGAGCACCTCGAGGTCCTGCTCGGCTGCGTGGAGGACGAGCTCTGGACCCGACTCCTCGAACCAGGCCGCGAGCGGCTCGAGATCGAGGGCGAGCGGGTCGAGCAGCCACACCCCTCCATCGGTCGCCACCTGGACGAGGGCGAGCCGCGGGAAGTACGTTCGCTCCCGATGGAACTCGGTGTCGAGCGCGACCCACGGCGAGCGCGCTCCCTCAGCGACCACCTCGGCGAGCGCCGACTGCTGGTCGATCCACTGGGCCGACGCCGCTCGATCATCCCGTGCACTCAACGCCACGATGAGCCACCAGGGTCGACCACGCTGCGCATCACCTGCCAGCTTAGGTCCCCGGGCCGCGGTTCGACGGGCCGTCGTCGCGTCCCTCGAGGGCGCGCGCAGCAACGACAGCCCCGTCAGTTCCCCGCCACCTGCGCCGCTCGAGCACGGGCGGTGTGCTACGATGCCGCCGTGACGCGCGCCGAGCGCTCCAGCGTGTGTGTGTTCTGCCGCATCCTGAGCGAGGGCGACCCCTACCTCGTCGCGAGGCGTGGCGAGGTAGGGGTCATCCTGGATCGAGCGCCGGTCGCACTCGGCCACGCGCTCGTCGTGCCGACCGCGCACGTCCCGAACCTCGAGGCCGCTCCTGACGACGTGCTGGCTGCCGTCGCGGCGACGGCGCGTCGTCTCGCAGCCGGGCTCCGTGCTGCGGGACTCGCCGACGGCGCGCTCGTGCTCACGAACGTGATCGTCTCGCAGTCGGTCGACCACCTCCACTGCCACGTGGTCCCTCGTCACCGAGGCGACGGGCTTCGTGGCCTCCTGTGGCCACGCCGTCGCTACCGCGACGCCGACGAGGTCGCCCTCTGGCGAGGGCGGCTCGAAGCCGTCGTGACGGCCTGAGTCTCAGGGCTCCTCGAGCCGCACGACCACGAAGTCGCGCTTGCCACGACGCAGGACGAGCTCGCCCTCTACGAGGTCCGCGGTGGTGATCACCTCGTCGCCGCGCAGCCGACGCCCCTGCAGGTAGAGCCCGCCCTGAGCGATGAGCCGACGAGCCTCTGAGCGACTCGAGGCCACCTGCGCCCGCACGGCGAGCTCAACCGGGCCGAGTCCCGACTCGAGCTCCTGAGCCGACACGGTGACGACCGGCGCTCCCTCGTGGGAGCGCCCACGGCCAAAGAGGGACTTCGCGGCTTCCTCGGCTTCGTCGGCTGCCGACGCCCCGTGGACGAGGCGTACGACCTCCCACGCAAGCCGGTGGTGTGCAGCTCGGCGTGCCGGCTCCTCACGGAGCGATCGCTCGAGGGCAGCGACCTCGTCACGCTCGAGGAACGTGTAGAGACGCAGGTACTCGATGACCTTGGCGTCATCGGCTCGGACGAAGAACTGGTAGAGCTCGTAGGGTGCGGTCCGCGCTGCGTCGAGCCAGACGTTCCCGCCGAGTGACTTGCCGAACTTCGTCCCGTCTGCTCGCGTCACGAGCGGCCAGGTCATCCCGTGGACCTGCGCACCTTCGAGGCGGCGGATGAGGTCGATGCCAGCAGCGATGTTGCCCCACTGGTCGGAACCGCCGAGCTGGAGGCTGCAGCCGTAGCGTCGGTAGAGCTGCCAGAAGTCGACGGCCTGGAGCACCATGTACGTGAACTCGGTGAGCGAGAGGCCCTCGCCCCCGAGTCGAGACCGAATCGAGTCCCGACTGAGCATGGTACCCACCGACACGTGCTTGCCGATGTCGCGCAAGAAGCCGATGAGTGAGAGCGGCTCGAGCCACTCCCGGTTGTCGACGACGACGCTCGCCTCGGCACCCACGTCACCGAGCAGTCGAGTGAGTTGGGCTGCGATGGCACGGGTGTTGTGCTCAAGGGTCTCGACGTCGAGCAGCACCCGCTCGCTGCTGCGCCCTGATGGGTCACCGATCATGCCGGTCGCGCCCCCAGCGACGAGGATCACACGGTGGCCCGCCCGAACGAGGCGGCGAGCTGTCACGATGCCGAGGAGGTTCCCGACGTGGAGCGAGTCGGCCGTCGGGTCAAAGCCGATGTAGAACGTGCGAGGCTCTTCGTCGAGGAGCGTCTCGAGCTCGGCCGACGCCTGCTGCACCGCGCCACGCCAGCGCAGGTCCTCGGCGAGTCGCACGCCACCCTCCCTCATCCTGCTCGATCGGCGACGCGGTAGAGCCTATCGAGGTCGTCGTTGGTAGCCTCGCGCGAGCGACGCAGCCACGCCACGACGAACCTGCCGCGACGCACCGCATCGAGCAGCCCCGGCAGCTCGCCCGCCTCACGCAGCTCGACCACCTCGACGCCGGCGGCTCGAAGGAGGTGCGCGGGGTTGATGCGAGGAGGTGTCACGAACAGCTCACGCTGGACATCGCGCTCGAGCAACCGCGCGGGAGCGACGCGGTCGAAGATGACGCCGCCCGCGTTGTCGAGCAGCAAGATGAGGCCGCGT
>SIRY01000135.1 GCA_004366215.1 Actinomycetota bacterium
ACGCGCTTGGCAGCTCGGCCGCGCCGCATCTGGCGTGGCCATTCGAGACTCGTTTCGGCGTCTCGGCGTCGCTGTCCGGCGAGGACCCGCTCGCGAGGAGCTCGACGCTCGACGCCGCATCCGCACGGCCGACGACGTCGCTCGCGTAGTGGCAGGCATGCGTGGGCTCGTCACCAAGCTTGCTCAGATGGCGTCCTACGTCGATCCGTCGCTCTCGAGCGAGCTGCGCGCCGCCCTCTCGCAGTTCCAAGCGGATGCACCGTCGATGGACGCTGAGCTTGCTCTCCACACGCTCGCCGCGGAGCTCGGGGAGCGAGTCGAGCTCATCGCGAGCATCGACGACACCCCCGTCGCGTCTGCCTCCATCGGTCAGGTTCACCGCGCCGAGCTGCGAGACGGCACCCCAATCGCGATCAAGATCCAGTTCCCTGACGCCGCAGAGGTCATCGACCGCGACCTCGCTGATACGCCCTCGCTGCTTCGCCTCCTTCGCGTGGCCTTCCCGCAGCTCAGCACGGAGTCGATCGCGCGTGAGCTCGCTGAGCGCATCCGTGAGGAGCTTGACTACCGACACGAAGCCGCCGTCCAAGCCATCTTCGCGCGGGCGTACTCTGGTCACCCTCGCATCCTGGTGCCGCGCCCCATCCGTGCGCTCACCACGAGACGTGTGCTCACGAGCGAGTGGGTTGAGGGGCTGCCGTTCGCCTCAGCCGCGACACGCAGCGACGATGACCGTTCGGCGATCGGCGAGGTTCTCTTTCGCTTCGTCTTTCGCAGCCTCTACCGGCTGCGGCGCTACCACGGCGACCCGCACCCTGGCAACTACCTCATCCTCCCTGGCCCCCGCGTTGCGTTCGTGGACTTTGGCTTCTCCCGTCGCTTCAGCGCTGCCGAGCTCGAGACCTTCGAGGCGCTCGTGCGAGCCCGCGTCGTCCACCCAGATCGGCACGCATTCGCGACGGCCGTGCGGCGTGCCGGCCTCGTCGTCCGAGACGACGTGGATGACGAGACCGTGTGGCGCTTCTTCAGTCCCTACTACGAGATCCTCGAGAAGCCGGGTCAGTGGCGAGTCACCCGGGAGTGGGCCTCAGCGCTCGTCCGTCACACCTTCGACGCGAGCAACCCGATCTCACCCTCGCTCAACGTCCCGCCGGCGTTCGTGGTCGTCCAGCGGATCAACCTCGGGCTCTACGCGCTGCTCGCCGAGCTCGAGGCGTGCCGGCCGTGGCGGGCGATCGCTGAGGACATCTGGCCCTTCGTCGCTGCTGAACCCGTCACCGAGATCGGACGTGAGGAGGTCGCGTGGCAGAACGCGCGCAGGATCTGATCCGGCGCTTCGCCGTGCTCACCCCTCTCGTCGTCACGATCGCCATGCTCGGCGTTCGCTCGCTGACCAACACGCCGTCGGTCCTCGTGCCTGAAGCAGCGGCCTTGTCGGCGGGCATGCTCTTGTGGCGTCTACCGCTCTTCACCCACCGCCCCCTTGCCATGGTGGCGCTGATCGTCCTCGACGCGTTCTGGGGCGTCGAGCTCGCGCGCTACCTCGTCCTGCCCGAACCCCTCCTTATCGCCGTCGCGTTGAGCGGCATCCTGCTCGGCTTTGCTCTCTTCGACGTCCCCGCGCTCCCCGCACTCTCGGCCGGCCTCCTCCCCATCTACCTCCACACGACGTCAGCGTGGTACGTCGTCGCAGTCGGGTGCACCATGGTGCCAGCAGCCCTCGTCGCACAGCGATGGCCGCGGCCCGCTCGACAGCACTTCTCGCTTCGAGCCTCGGGCGAGGGTGCGCTCGCGCTCGCGCCCCTCGCAGGCGCGGCCGGCCTCAACCCGTTCCTCGCTCTGCCGCCGCTCTACGTGCTCGTCGTCGAAGGGACGCTGAGCGCGACGCCACCTGCGGTCGGATCCCTCGTTCGTCGCCTCGCGACCGTGCTCACCGGCTTCGTGAGCGCTCTCGCCCTCCGGGGCCACCTACCTGCGCTCGCCATCGGGGTCGTGGCCACCACCGTCACGCTCCTCGTCGCGACGGCCCTCGCGCAGCCGATCCCTCCCGCGCTCTCCTTCAGCCTCGTGCCTCTCCTCTTTCCCGTCACGAGTGTGCCAGCTCTGGCGTTCTACGGCACCCTGGGCGCCGTCGTCGCGACGGGGTGGCCAGCCGTCCTCATCGCCCTCGCCCTACGACGAGCCGGTGCGGGAGTTAGGCTGGCCAAGAGTGCTCGCACCTCCCACATCGAGGGCTCGGAGGAGACGTCGTGAAGGCAGTGCGCGACCTCAGCGCACCCTCGGCCTCGGCGACCCGCGGTCCGCTCCAGGTACTCGGGGGTCTCGTCGTCGCCACTCGCCCTAAGCAGTGGCTCAAGAACCTCCTCGTGGCGGCTGCTCCGGTCGCAGCAGGCAAGATACTCGTGCCTCACGTGGCGTGGGTGACTCTGCTCGCAGGGCTCGCCTTCGTCGCGATCTCAAGCGCCGTCTACCTCATCAACGACGTCGCCGACCGTGCGCATGACGCGCAACACCCGGTGAAACGCTTCCGCCCGATCGCAGCCGGGATCGTGCCCGTCGCGGTCGCCATGACGGCGGCTGTCGTCCTCGGTAGCGGCGGGCTCGCTCTCGCGTGGTTCGCGACGAACGGCGCGACCGCCGCCATCGTCGCTGGCTACGCCGTCATGTCGCTCGCGTACTCTGCACGGCTCAAGCACGAGCCCATCCTCGACATCGGCGTCGTGGCCGCCGGCTTCGTGCTTCGAGCCGTCGCCGGCGGCGTCGCTGCACACGTCTTCATCTCCCGCTACTTCCTGCTCGTCGCGGGATTCGGGGCGCTCTTCGTCGTGGCGTCGAAACGCTACGCAGAGCTCGCTGCGAGTGCCGGCAGTGCCGGGGCGCGCTCGGTGCTCGGGTCGTACTCGTCAGGCTTCTTGAACCTCACTCGCACGCTCGCTGCGACGGTCACCGTGGTGACGTACTGCTTCTGGGCCTTCGAGCGTGCCTCGCTCCTCCACCACTCCCACCTCATCCTCGGCCTGTCTATCGTGCCGTTCACGCTGGCCGTCCTCCGCTACGCACTCCTCGTCGAGCACGGCGACGGCGAAGCCCCCGAAGACCTCATCGTCGGCGACCGCGCGCTCGTGGGACTCGGCATCGTCTGGCTCGCCCTCGTTGGGGGAGGCATCTTCCTTGGCTGACCACGATGGCTACCGCATCCTCGAGGGATGGGGCCGCACTCCCCGCTCGCGAGCGCTCGTGCGCCCTGTCGCGACCGCTGATGCGGTCGTCGATGCGCTGCGATCCCCTGGGCCGCGACCGCGTCTCCCACGCGGCCTCGGACGGAGCTACGGTGACGCTGCGCTCGCAGCAGGCGGGCTGGTCCTTGACACCACGCGACTAGACGGCCCCATCGAGCTCGAGCACGCCACCGGCGTCGTGCGAGTCGACGCCGGCACCTCCCTCGCACGGCTCGGTCGCGAGGTGCTCCGTCACGGCTGGTTCCTCCCGGTCACGCCAGGTACGAAGCACGTCACGGTCGCCGGGGCGATCGCCGCCGACGTCCACGGCAAGAATCACCACCGTGACGGCAGCATCGGCCAGTGGCTCCGCCGGCTGTGGTTGGCCACCACAGCCGGTGTCATCGAGCTCACTCCCGACGACGCCGCTCTGTGGGCGACCGTCGGCGGGATGGGCCTGACAGGCGTCATCGTTCGGGCAGAGATCCAGCTGATTCCGGTCGAGACTCGCTTTGTCGTCGATCGCGAGGTGGCGACGAGGTCACTCGAGGAGACCCTCGAGGTCCTCCAGGAGGACGCCACGGTGCGCTACGCGGTCGCGTGGATCGACGCGACCGCCACCGGGCGCCACCTCGGTCGTGGCCTCGTCTCGTTCGCTGACCACGCCCCTCGTGACCTCCTGCCTGCTACGCTCGCCAGAGACCCGCTCGAGCTGCCCAACGAGCGTGTCGTGCCGACACCGCCCGACATCGTGCCAACCGGCGTCTTGTCGCGCGCCACCATTCGCGCCTTCAACACCCTCTGGTACGAGCGAGGTCGTCGTCGCCCCGCGTCGGCGCTCGTGGACCTTCGAACCTACTTCTACCCCCTCGATCGGGTCGCCGGGTGGAATCGGCTCTACGGACCACGAGGCTTCATCCAGTACCAGGTCGTCGTCCCCGAGGCGGCTACGCACGTCCTTCGCTCGGTGCTGACCTCGCTCGCTGAGGGCGGGCACCCCTCGTTTCTCAGCGTCCTCAAACGCTTCGGTGCGCCGAGCCGTGGCATCATGTCGTTCCCTCGCCCATGGTGGACGCTCGCCCTCGACCTTCCGGCTCGTCGCCCAGGCCTTGAGGCGCTGCTCGCGCGGCTCGACCACGAGGTACTCGACAACGGCGGGAGGATCTACCTCGCCAAAGATGGGCGTCTACGCCCACGAGTCTTTCGCGCGATGTACCCCGAGCACGAGGAGTTCCAGCGAGAGCGTGCGCGCCTCGGAGCGCTTGGTCTACTGGCCTCGGACCTCTCGCGCCGGCTCGAGCTCGACTAGCCTCACCTCGTGCTCAACGCGAACGGTCTCCCGCAACGTGCCCTCGTCATCGGTGGGGGATCTGACCTTGCTCGTGCCATCGTGCGCGAGCTCGCCGTGTCTGGACCGCTCGAGCGCGTCGCGCTGCTCGGGCCCCGGCGCTCCAGCCTGGAGCGTGTCGCGGCAGAGCTTGCTGCCCACCTCGACGCCTGTGCCACCTTCGAGCTGGACCTGCGAGCCGCGACGTCTTCGATCGCTGATGCGCTCGCGCCCGCCCTCGAGTGGCTCGGGGGACTCGACTCGGTGCTCATGGCTGCTGGCACGCTCCCAGACCAGGAGGTTGCTGACCACGATCCGCGAGTCGTCGAGGAGGCCTTCCAAGTCAACGGAACCGGACCTGCGGTTGCCCTCACGGTCCTCGCAGACCACCTCGAACGCGCGGGCGCTGGTCAGCTCATCGTCCTGTCTTCGGTCGCCGCGACGGTCGTCCGCCGGCGCAGCTACCTCTACGACGCGTCGAAGGCTGCGCTCGATCGCTTTGCCCTCGGACTCGCTGACCGTCTCGAACCCGCGATCGGTGTGCACATCGTCCGGCCGATCTTCGTCGCAACTCGCATGACTGAGGGTCGGCCTCGCCCCGCGGTCTCGCTCTCGGCCGAGCAGGTCGCGCGCGCGACGGTCGCTGGCCTCCAGGCTCGCCGACGAATCATCTGGGTGCCACCGCTTGCCAGGCCTGCGATCGCGGCAATCTCCGTCCTGCCTCGTCGTCTCGTCCGTCGCCTGCCGCTCTAGGCGCTCGCTCCGCTCTGAGACGCGACGACGCTCCCAGCTTCAAGGGTGCTGCTGCTCGACGCAGCCTCGCTCGGGGCACCACCGAGTCCGAGCACCGCGCCGGTCGACGTGATGAGTGCGAGCCCACCACCCACCGCCTGCGCAGCGACCACCGTCTCCCCGCCCGAGAGGGTTGCCCCGCCCAGATCCTGGGCATCCCCGAACGCGAGCGTCTGTCCGTCTGCCATGACGAGCCAGTAGCCCTTCCCGTCTGGGGTCGGAGTGAGTGCGACTACCTTCGCCGGCAAGGGGTTCGACCCGCCGAGGCCGGTGAAGCCAGCAGAGTAGCCATTCCCGTAGAACCCTGCGTCGCCGAAGGTGAAGACGCCTCCGTCAGCTGCGACGAGCCAGTAGCCCTTCCCGTCTGGGGTCGGGGCGAGGCCGACGACGGGGGCTGCGAGCGGACG
>SIRY01000136.1 GCA_004366215.1 Actinomycetota bacterium
GCAGCGCACCAGACAGCCAGGCAGCCCCGGCGCCCGGCGCTTCCGAGTGCGCGGCGGGCAACCACGTGTGCAGAGGCACGAGACCCATCTTCGTGCCGTAGCCGACGACCGCGAGCAGGAACGCGAGTCGCACGACCCGAGGAGGCAAGCGGTGGGCTACCGCGAGGACCCGAGCGTAGTCCAGTTGGTAGGAGCTACCAAGGACGTGCGAGCCGGCGTAGTAGAGCACGACGGTCGCAAGCAGGCCGAGCCCGAGGCCAAGGGAGGCGAGCACCACGTACTTCCACGCGGCCTCCGCTGCGCGGTCGGTGTCGTCGATGGCGACGAGCAGCGCCGAGATGACCGTCGTGACTTCGATCGCAATCCAGAGCAGCGCGAAGTTCGCGACGATCGTGGCGACGAGCATCGACCAGCAGAACAGGTTGAAGCCGATGAGAAAACGGTGGTAGTAGCGCCGTGCCGCCGTCGTGAGCGGACCAGTGGGGTTGAAGTACCCGACGGCGAAGATCGCGACGGCCGCGTAGAGGAAGCCGACGGTGAGCAAGAAGACCATCGAGAGCGCGTCGGCGCGCAACCACCCGTTGAGCGCGCTCACGAGTGGACCGTGCCACACCACCGCCACCGCGAGCCCGAAGCTCGCGAGCCCACTCGCGACGGTGAGCAGCTGACCGAGGCGAGGGGGGACGAGCGCGCTCAGGAGGCCGATGACGAACGGCACTGCGAGCAGAGCGACGAGCAACCACGAGTCGTGCACCTGATGCTTACCCCCGAAGTCGATCGAGCACGTCGGTAGCGAGCGTGGACGCACGCCGCCGATGCACCCGAATGAGCACACCGATCACCACAACTGCGACGAGGAGGTCGAAGAGGAAGCCGACTTCCATGACGAGCGGCAGTCCTGTCGCGACGACGAGACTGGCGACGGAGATCGCGTTCTCGAGGGAGAAGAAGCCGACCGCTTGCGACACGACGTCAGAGCGCAAGATGACGAGCAGGAACGAGACGAGCGTCGCGGCGATGGAGAGACCAAACTCCCCCTGGGGCAGCAGCTGACCGTGAACCGGAACGGTCGCGCCAAGGCCGATGCCAAGGACGGCCACCACGAGGGCGATGAGAGCCATCGTCGCGACCTTGAACCGAGGCTGGGGGATGGTCTCGACCCGCGCGTCACGCAGCAGCCACGACATCACGGCCGGTACCACGATGACCTTGAGCACGAGCGAGAGGATCGCGACGCCGTAGAGGTCGGGGCGACCATCAGCCGCGGCGACGTAGGCCGCTAGGACCGTCACGAAGACCGACTGCAGCGCGTAGAGGCGCACCTGAGAGCGCGACAGCGCGGCGCGCAGCATCGCGAACTCGCTCAGGAGAACCGCGACGCCGAGCACCTCGACGACGCCGTCGAAGGTCGACGGCACCGCTGACGCAACGAGCGTTCCCACCACCTTGTCCCTACCCTCCGACGAACACCGCGAGCACCGCGAGGACGGCGAGCAAGAACGCACCCGCCATGAACTCTGTGAGCTTGAAGAGCCGCAGCTTTGAGAATGTGTTGTCGATGATCGTGAAGATGAAGCCGAGCCCCACAGCCTTGGCGAGGAGCACCACGATGGCGAGCCCGACGCTCAGGACGGACCCTGAGCCTGCAAGACCCCAGGGGGCGACAAAGACGTTGAGCAGGATCGTGTAGAGGATGAGCTGCTTCATCATGGCGCCCCACTTGAGCAGCGCCAGCGACGGCCCGGAGTGCTCAAAGCTGCGAGCCTCGTCGATCATGCCGAACTCGAGCGTGCTCGAGTGAGTCTCCACGGGGATCCGCCCCGTGTCGTTGAGGACGACGAGGAAGAAGGCGAGCGCCGCGAACACGTGCGCAGGCCGAGCGATCGAGCCGAGTGACGCCCGATTGGCGATCGCCTCTGCGTAGGGCAGGTCGGTCGCGGTGATCGCCGCAACGACGAACGTGACGAACAGGACGGTCGGCTCGATGAGGGCTCCGAAGGTCATCGCCCGGGACGACCCGAGCTGGGCGTAGGGATCGTTCGTCTCCGCAGCTGCGAGCGCGACGACGAACCCTGCGAGCGAGAGGATGAAGCCCCCTCCGAGGATGTCGCCCATGTAGCCGAGCGGCAGTGGGTAGGAGGTGAGCACAGGGATGAGGAGCGGCACCGTGAGGTAGCACACGAAGGCGATGAGCGGCGCAGCGCTAAAGAGCCAGCTCGCCCCGTCAGGGACGAGCATCTCCTTGCGGAACAGCTTGGCAAGGTCGTAGTAGGGCTGCACTAGCCGTGGGCCTCGCCGTCCCTGAAGGCGAGCCTCGATCGTCGCGATGATCCCCGAGATACCTGGCGACGCCAGCGCAATCGTCAGCACCTGCAGCGCTTGCACCGCTACAGGACCGAGAACCACCCTGCTCACCAGTACCTCCTGCCCAGCGTACGCATGGGTAGAAGCCATTAGCTCACCAGTGAGCGCTGACGCCCGTCGCGCGTCTCCGGGGCCTCATCCGGTACGGCGCAGCTTAGCGGGCGTAGGGGCGACCCACGACACCCGAGCAGCGGCGTCCGCCGCTCAGCGGTGCCCGGGCTTTGCAACCATGAGCACGAACGCGATGACGTAGCAGATCACGATGGCCTGCTCGGCTCGCAGCAGACGAACCGCGAGCGTGCGAAGGCGCGGGTCGTCGTCGGGCACGGTGCCGATGAGCGCGCCGAGCCTACGCTGAGCCGGCCACGCGACGGCGAGGGCGACGACGGCACTCACGCTCCAGATCGCGGTCGCAACGAGGAACCACGCTTGGCCGAGCGCCTCCGGGTCAACCGTCGCGACGAGGAGACCGCCGAGCAGCGGCACCCACAGCACCGCGAGCTGAGCCGGCGCCACCTTGCCGTCGAGGAAGCGGCGCTCGCTGAGGCGTCCCCGTCGCACCTCGGCCGCCTCCCAACCCGCGAGGGCGTTCGTGCCGTAGCCGACGATGCCGACGCCGACGTGCGCGAGGATGAGCACCGTGGCGAGCGGTCCGGTCGGTGGGATGAGGGTCGTCACGCAGCGCCCCGCAGCGCACCGACGACCCGCCTGAACGCCGCGACGGCGAGGTCGAGGTCGTCTGTGCTCGTCGACGGTGCAAAGCTCACTCGCACGACCGAACGCGCAGCCTCATGGCTCCAGCCCATCGCGACGAGGCCAGGGGATGGGCGAGGCGCGCCGGCCTCACACGCCGACCCTGCTGAGACGCAGATCCCCTCGCCGTCGAGGAGCACGACGAGCTCCTCCGAGCGAACCCCCGGGACGGCGACGAGCGAGATCCCGACCCGCTCGGCCGACTCCCCCACGAACACCGCGTCGGGAACGCACGCTCGAAGCGCCTGCTCGAAGTAGCGGCGACGAGCCTCGAGCGTCGCCCGCCACGCGGCCCCCTGCGCCGCTGCCAGCTCGCATGCCCGTGCGGCTCCCCCAGCGAGCCACACCGCCTGCGTCCCGCCGCGCAACCCTCGCTCCTGGCCTCCGCCGACGACGAGGGGCCGGACCTGGACGCCCTCACGCACTACGAGGATGCCAACACCACTCGGCCCTCCGAACTTGTGGGGCGCGAGGACCGCCACATCTGCCACACGCAGCGCGCGGAGCGCAGGACTCGACACGTCGAGGCCCGCTGGAGCTGCTGCCACGAGGTCGCTGACGACGAGCACGTCTGCGCGGACGGTCCTCGCGAGGCGGGCGATGGCGCTGACCGGTTGGACCACGCCGGTCTCGCCTGTCGCACTCGCGACGACGACCGCCCGAAGCTGCGCGCCACACTCGCGCAGGCACGCTCGCGCAGCTCGCACGTCGAGCTGGCCGTCGAGGCCGACCGGAAGCTCGACGACCCGCTCTGAGCCGAGCGCGGCGCGCACCGCCTCGTGCTCGAAGGGACTCGTCGCGACGACGTCGTCGGGAGCGAGCTCGAGCCCTCTGAGCGCGATCCACAAGCCCTCTGTCGCCGTGCCCACGAAGGTCACCTCGCGTGCTCGCACACCGAGGGCCTGAGCGACGTCGAGGCGGGCGCGCTCGAGGACCGCCTTGGCCGCTCGCCCCGCCGAGTGCGCCGATGCAGCGTTCCCCTCGAGGGAGAGCAGCTCGAGAAGCCGGGAGGCGACCTCTGGGTGCACCCGCGTCGTGGCGGCGTGATCGAGGTACACTGCCATCTTCCGGCAGTCTACGGCATGCCCGAGCGTCCCCGGGGCCTCCCGTCGAGCCACTACGCTCAGGAGCACGGCACACGCGCGCGAGGGGAAGCCATGGCAACGCACCAACTCCGCCTTGATCCGCTCACTGGGCGATGGGTCGTCGTCGCGGAGCAGCGGCGCTGGCGCCCACAGGCGCTCGCTCTCTCGAGCGAGCGGGGCCCTGACGACCCGTCACGACCATGCCCGTTCTGCCCGGGAAACGAAGAAGAGACACCGCCGGCCCTCGAGACGTATGGTCCCAACGGTTCTTGGCGCGTCCGCGTTGTGCCGAACCTGTACCCAGCCTTCAACGAGCACGAGCCCATGGTCTCGACGACCCACGGACCAGTCTTTACGAGCGCGCCGGCGAGTGGCATCCACGAGGTCCTCGTGCTCTCGCCCGACCACGAGGCCACCTGGGGCACGCTCGAGCTCGAGCAGGTCCACGTGGTCATGGCGGCGATCCGCGACCGGATCGAGGCTCACGCCCACACCCCGGCGATTCGCTACTCCCAGGTGATCGTCAACCAAGGGCGTGAGGCAGGCGCGTCGATGGCCCACCCCCACGCACAGCTCCTTGGCATCTCGTTCGTGCCCCGAGAACTCGCGGACGAGCAAGCTGGCTTCGCACGCTTCGTCGGCGGCTGCCTGCTGTGCAACACGATCGTCCTCGAGGAGAGCATCGGCGAGCGACTCGTCGCGAGCACGGATTACGCCGTCGTCATCGCCCCGTACTGGGCGGCTGGCCCCTTCGAGCTCCTCGTCGTCCCTCGGCACCACAGCGCCCACCTCCACCTCGCGGCTCAAGAGACCCTCTTCGCCGTCGGTGACGCCATCCGCGACGGGCTCGCCCGACTCCGCACGAGGCTCGGCCCTGTCGCCTACAACGTCGTGTTCCACTCCTCGCCGTACCGGGCCTTTGGCCAGTTCCACTGGCACGCCCACATCGTCGCGAAGCTCTCGACCCGCGCCGGCTTCGAGATGGGCACCGGCGTGCCGATCAACGTCGTCGCGCCGGAGGTCGCCGCTCGCGTCCTCGCAGGTGAGGCACCCAACCAGGCAGCAAGTTGAAGCCCGCGCCCTAGTGGCGCATCGTCAGGGTCACCAGCCCACCGGCGAGGGCGCTGAGCGCAAACAGGCCGATCCCTAGGCTCGGACCGCCGATCGACGAGGCCATAACGTAGGCGATCGGCCCCACGACGCCGCCGAGGCGGCCGGCGGTCTGCGCGACACCCTGGCTGGCGGCGCGGCTTGCCGGGTCGTCGTCGAGGCACGCCCCCATCACGGTCGTCTTGTCCGGGCCGACCGAGCCTGCTGCGAGCCCGACGGCGAAGGCCACGACGCCGACGATGGGCGACAGCCCAAGCCACAGCACCACGGCGAGGAAGCCAAACGCCACAGCTCGGCCGAGGAAGCCGAGCACCTGGAGCTGGCGACGTCCAAGCCGCTCGACGATCCAGACGGTCAGCAGCGAGGCCGGAATCGTGACCGCCTTGACCGCGAGCGCGCCGCCATCCGCACTCCGGAGGGTTGCAGCACCGATGTCGACCACGATGAGAGGCAGCAGGATGTTGGCACCTTGATCGGAGATCTGGTAGAGGAACCACGCGAGCGCGTCCCGTCCGAGCACGGCTCGAAACGACGAGAGCACCGACGCGTGCGCGGTGCCTGCGAACGTCTCGGGGAGCCGCCGCCGGACGAAGATGAGTGGCACGGCGCCAAAGGCTCCGAGTGCCAACACAGCCCGGGCCCCAAGGACACTCGGACCAGCGATGGCGCCGGCCGCGTACGCACAGAGCATGCCGACGTTCGCAGACCAGAGCGTGGCGGCCATCCACCGCAACCCTTGGCGCTCCTCGTCAAGCTCACGCTGGTAGACGAAGACGACGGTGTAGCTCACGCCCACGGCGACGCCGCCGAGCCACCGCGCGACCACCAGCGCCGCGAGCCCTGGTGCGAGCGCCGCACCGAGGCTCGCGACCGCGAGCAGCACGACGTCGGCCACGAGGAGCCGACGCCGTCCGAGAAAGCCGCTGATCAGGCCAGCGCTCAACCCTCCCACGATCATGCCGATCGCTGACACCGAGGTCGCGAGCGCGACAGCGCCGGGGTCGAGGTGCCAGGCGACCCGCAGCGGTCCGATGGCGACACCGATGGCGGCCTGGTCGTAGGCGCCCACCAGGATGCTCGCGCCCGCGAGCGCCGCGCGCGACGCAGGTCGCTCGAGGCCGACCCTCACACACCCTCCGCGAGCGCCTGGTCGACGAAGGCCGCACCCACGAGGCCCGCGTCGTCGCGTAGGACCGCTGGCACGATCTCGAGATCTTCGAGGAAGCGCGGACCGCTCGAGGCGAACGCTGCGCGCGCAAGGTCGAGCACGAGCGGATCAGCGAGGCCGAGCCCACCGCCCACGACGATGCGATCCGGCGCGAGGAGCCAGGCGAGGTTTGCGAGCACGACGCCGAACGCCTCCATCGTGTGTTCGAGCGCTCGGCGAGCGGGGCCATCCTGGTGAGCCGCGCGTACGAGCTCCTCGTTCGAGAGCTCAAGCCCCCCTTGCCGCGCCGTCCACGCCAGGGCAGTTCCCGACCCCACGTGCTCGGCTCGGTCGATGGCGTCGAGGCCGAGCCGAGTCTGGCCTGCCTCCATCGCGCTGAAGCGGCCCACGTAGAGCCGCCCTCGGTGCACGAGACCCGCGCCGATACCCGTCGAGGCGGTGACGTAGACGACTGTGCGCGCGCCTCGACCAGCACCTGCCCAGGCCTCGCCGATCGCGGCGCAGTCGGCGTCGTTCAGGAGGGTTACCTGCTTGCCGAGCAGCTCTTCGAGGCGACTTCGTACGATCGTCGCCCGGAGCGCGTCGTCGAGGTTCCCGCAGAAGACAACCGTGCCGCGCTCGCGGTCGACGACACCCGGAGCGGCGAACACGACCCGGGGCACGTCCTCGCCCTGCACCAGCGGGATCATGGCGCGCAGCCCGTCGACGACGTCGCCGACGCTCGCGGTCGGCACCTCAGCGCGCGCGACGACGGCTCCAGCAGCGCTGACCCGAGCCATGCGAAAGTTCGTTCCTCCAAGATCCACGGCAAGCACGTCGTCGCTCATCTCCGCCCCACTCATCGGTACCATCCGTGCACGTCAGCGACGAGGCGCTCGGCCTCGCGAGGCCCCTCGCTACCCACGACGTAGGTGGTCTCGGCCGGCGCCTCGAGGATCGGCTCGACGATTCGCCAGGCTGCCTCGACCGACTCCTGGGTCGCGAACCGCGTGTGGTCATCGCGAACCACGTCGTCGATGAGCTGCGCGTAGGCGTCGTCGGATCGCGCCGAGTCCTCCGACGATGCGACCATCAACGTCGTCGGTCGCGACTGCAGGCGAGGGCCTGGCACCTTGGTCTGCATGAGGAGCTCGATACGACCGTCCGGCTTGAAGTGGAAGTTGAAGGCGTTGGGCTCTGGCTGGTGCTGCTCGCCCTCGCCGGTACCGAAGATCAGCGTGGGCGGGCGTCGGAACTCGACGACTGCTTCGGTGCGCGTCTCTCGGAGGCCCTTCCCCGCTCGAACAAAGACCGGGACGCCGGCCCACCGCCACGAGTTGACCTCAAGGCGCACAGCCGCGTACGTCGGCGTGTGGGAGTCCTCGGCAACACCGGCCTCGAGTCGGTAGCCTCGGTACTGCGCGAGGACGGCGTTGTCTGGGTGGATCGGCTGGATCGCCTGCAGTACCTTGGCGCGCTGATCGGTGACGTCTTGACCCCCCATCGCGATCGGCGGCTCCATGAGCAGCAGCGTCAGCAGCTGGAGCAGGTGGTTCTGAACCACGTCGCGGACCACGCCGACGCCGTCGTAGAAGGCGCCGCGACCCTCGACACCGAACGCCGCGAGCATGTTGAGCTCGATGCGAGAGACGTAGTTCCGGTTCCACAGCGGCTCGAGAATGGAGTTCGCGAAGCGAAAGACGAGGAGGTTCTGCACCGCCTCCTTTCCAAGGAAGTGGTCGATGCGAAAGATCTGCTCGGCGCGGAAGTGTGCCAAGAGCACCTTCGAGAGCCGCTGCGCGTCAGCGAGGTTGCGGCCAAAAGGCTTCTCGACCATGATGCGCGCGTGGTCCGAGAAACCGACCCGCGCGAGCTGCTCGATGACGAGCTCGAAGAGCGATGGCGGGATCGCGAGGTAGACGATTGTCTGATCCTGGGAGCCGAGGCGCTCCGCGATGGCGTCGAACAGCGTGGCGTCGTGGTAGTCGCCCGCGAGGTAACGCACGTTCGATGCGAAGGACTGCGCCTCCTCGCGCGAACAGCGCTTGTCCTTGGCCAGCGTGTCGACGACGTAGTCGCGAAACGCCTCGTCGTCGTAGCGGCTCGACGCGACCCCGAGGATGTCGAGCACGTAGTCGTCGTGACGCTCGCGTACGGACACGAGCGCAGGGAGCAGCATACGTCGAGCAAGGTCTCCAGTCGCTCCAAACAACACGAACGGGATCCTCTTCACCATCGTCGCATCCTCCGTCCTCGTCTTCCAGGCAGGCTAGGCGTCGCTCACGAGCGCCGTCGCGTTCGGAGCTGCCCGCCCAGCGCGTTCGAGCGCGTGCGCCGCGTGCAGCATCGCGACGTGGGTGAACGCCTGCGCGAAGTTCCCCAGCATGCGACGCGTCCGCGGGTCGTACTCTTCTGAGAAGATGCCGAGTCGATTCGCCGCGCGCATCGCTCGCGCGAAGTACGCCTCGGCCTCATCGAGTCGCCCTTGGAGGGCGAAGTTCTGGACGAGCCAGAAGGTGCAGGGAAGGAACGCTCCCTCTGGCTCCCCGATGCCGTCGACACCCGTCGTGGCCTCGTAGCGCGCGACGAGCCCTTCGACCGTGAGCGCACGCGCGATCGTGTCTGCGCTGCGCAGCGCACGGGGATCGTGCGGGTCGATGAAGCCGACGAGTGGCGCGAGCAAGACCGCTGCATCGAGTCGCTCAGATCCAAACGCCTGGGTGAAGGCGCCGACCTTCTCGTTCCAGCCCTCCGCAAGCACGGTGGCGTGGATCTGGTCGCGGGCTGCGACCCACCCAGCCGGTACGGCGAGCCCGAGGGCCTCGGCAACTCGAATGCCTCGATCGAGAGCGACCCACGCCATGATCTTCGAGTGAGTGAAGTGCTGGCGCTCGCCGCGGATCTCCCAGATCCCGTCGTCGGGTTCGCGCCACGAGCTCGCCACGAAGTCCGTGAGGTAGCGCAGGATCTGCCAGGCGTTGTCGTCGAGAGGAATGCCTGCTCGTGTCATGCGCCACAGCGCGTCAGCTACCTCGCCGTAGACGTCCATCTGAAACTGCTCGGCCGCAGCGTTGCCGATGCGAACCGGGCGCGACTGCTCGTAGCCCACAAGCCAGCCGAGCTCGATCTCGGGGATGCGGCGTTCGCCAGCCACGCCGTAGAGGATCTGAATCTGGCGCGCGTCGCCGGCGATCGCCCGCAGGAGCCACCCACTCCACGCACGAGCCTCATCGAGGTGACCCCTCGCGAGGAAGGCTTCGACGGCGAACGCCGCATCGCGCAGCCAGCAGTAGCGGTAGTCCCAGTTGCGCGCACCTCCGAGGTCCTCGGGCAGCGACGTCGTCAGCGCTGCGACCATGCCCCCAGTCGGCGCGTAGGTCAGCGCCTTGAGGGTGATCATGCTGCGCCGCGCGAGGCGCTCGAAGCGCCCGAAGTCAACGGTCGCTCCCGCAACCCATCGTCGCCACCACTCCGTCACCTGCGCGAGCGACACCGCCGGATCCAAGCGACGCGGAGGAGGCTGGACCGACTCATGGAAGCTCAAGACGAAGGAGGCGCGCTCGCCCGTACGAACCACGAAGCGCCCGACGGTGCGCTGGTCGCGACCCTCGAGCGGCACCGACGTCTCGAGGAGAGCGGCGAGCGGTCCTACGACGAACGACAGGCCACGGCTCGTACGACGCACCCAGGGAATCGCGCGCCCGTAGTCGAAGCGCAGCGCCAGCACGACGTCGAAGGCCACCTCTCCCGCGAGTCCCTCGACGATCCGCACAAGGCGCGCGTGGTGCTCCCGAATCGGCATGAAGTCGACGATTCGCGCCTCTCCGCTCGGTGTCCGAAAGGTCGTCTCCAACACGAGCGTGTCCTCGCGGTAGCCTTGGGTCGCCTCGAACGGGCCGTGCGGAGAGATTCGAAAGACGCCGTTCTCCTCCGTCCCAAGGAGCGACGCGAAGCACGCGTCGGCATCGAAGCGCGGGACGCACAGCCACGCCACGCCTCCGTCGCTGCCCACCATGGTACCTGTGTGGAGGTCTCCGACGAATCCAAACTCTTCGAGCGGCAGTACCACACCATCTATCCAACCACACCTTGCCCGGATATCCCAGCTCGCAGGCGACGTGCCCTGGCCTCGGCTCTCCTCACGGGCGTCCGCCCAGCAACGCAGGGTCCCGGGTCGCTCGCGCGGCAGCGGCGAGCGCGTGTCCGGCCAGGCCAGCGCACCGCGTCCGGGGCGGGCGGCGCCGCCACGTGCCGAGGACCTCGGCCGTCCGATCGCGATGGGTGCAGAGCGCGCAACACCGCGCGATCTCCTCGCCCACGCATGCCCACCGAAGCCGCTCTCACGACCGGCCTACGCTGCGCTGCTCGGCAATCGCCACGGGCCTCGCGCTAGCGCGATCCTCCATCATCAGCCACGGCGCTGCAGCGCTGGTCGAGACCGAGGGCGTTGACGAGCTCTGGCAGTTCGTCGCCGAGTCGACGACGAACCTCGGGCCTGAGGCGAGCACCTGGTTGCTCGACGACCGCCGTGCCAAGGAAGGTGCCAAGGAGCGCTCGCTGAGCGAGGTCACCTCCGCGAGTTGCTGCTGCGAGGTAGCCGGCAGCGAACTGGTCTCCTGCGCCCGTCGTGTCGACGACCGCCGCTAACGACGGTGCCGGTTGGTGCACCGCCTCGCGCTCATCGAAGACCACCGCCCCGTCTCGTCCGAGGGTGAGCGCCCCTTCGAGACGCCGCGCCTGCAGCTCCGAGACGATCCGCGACAGCGCGGGCTGGCGGACCAGCTGAGCACCTTCGGCCCCGTTGCCGAGGACGACGTCGACCTCCCGACCCAACATGTGCACGATGCGCTCCCGATGGCGCTCGACGAGCAGCTGATCGCCCAGGGAGAGCGCGATGCGCGACCCCTTCGAGCGCACTGCTCGTAGGAGCGACTCGAACCCTGAGGAGGCTGCGTCGAGGACGTAGCCCTCGACGAGGCACCAGCGCGCCTCCGCCAAGAGCGGAGCGGGCACGTCCTCCGCGTCGAGCGTCCCAGCAACTCCCAGCGCCGTCACCATGGTCCGCTCACCGAACTCGTCGACCAGCACTACGGATCGAGCGGTGTGCGACTTCGGCGGGCTCGCAAGGAGCACTACGTCGACACCGGTCGCGACGAGCTCATCGACCCAGCGCTCCGCGAGCTCGTCGTCGCCGACGCGCGTGACGACCGTCGTTTCGACGCCAAGGAGACCAAGGCCAGCAGCCGTGTTCGCCGCCGAGCCGCCGCCACTCAGCGTCGGCTCGCGCCTGAGCTGGCGGAGCAGGTCGTCGACCTCCTCGACAGACGCCAACGTCATCGTCCCGCGCGAGAGACCAAGCCGATCGACCTCGCGCGCGCGCACGTTCACCGTCAGGTCCACGACGGCTGAGCCAAGGGCGACCACCTCGTGACGCGTCACGAGAGGAGTCTACTCAGCGAGGCCACTCGAAGGCGGGTCAAGACGGCGGCGCGGAGGCTAGCGTTGCAGCCGTGACAGAGCACAACCCTTACCGGCTCGCCCGCGTCTGGAGCCCCTCCCACTACGAGCTCACCCTCCGTGTTGATCCGAACGAGGACCCCTACGAGGGCTGCGTGCGAATCGACGGCGAGCTGCACGAGCCTGCGAGCGTCATCGAGGTCCACGCCGTCGACCTCGAAATCTCGAGGGCGAACCTCAGGCGTGGTCCGTCGACGGTCAGCCTGGCTCCCCGAGTGCGGGCCGAGCACGGAGTCGTGGAGCTGCACGCTCCCGGACCACTCGAACCAGGGGCATTCAGCCTTGAGCTCGACTTCCACGGAACGCTTCGCCGCGACCTTGACGGACTCTACCTCTCGACCTACCGGGACGAGGCCGGCCAGCTCCACCGCATCGCGACCACGCAGTTCGAGTCCACGGGCGCGCGAAAGGCGTTTCCCTGCTTTGACGAACCAGACGCGAAGGCCACCTTCGCCGTGACGCTCGAGATCCCGCGCGAGCTGGCAGCGTTCTCGAACTACCCCCTCACGTCGCGGACCGCGCTCGACGGCGGCCTCGACCGCTGCACCTTCGCGACGACGATGCGCATGTCGACGTACCTCCTCGCCTTTGTGGTGGGCCGCTTCGTCGCGACCGATCCGGTCTACCACCGCGACGTCCCGGTGCGCGTGGTACACGTCCCCGGAAAGGAGCACCTCACGAGCTTTGCCCTCGAGGTCGCCACGCACGCGCTCACCTTCTTTGAGGACTACTTTGCCATCCCTTACCCAGCGCCCAAGCTCGACCTGCTCGCTATCCCGGACTTCGCTGCCGGCGCGATGGAGAACCTCGGTGCCGTCACGTTTCGGGAGACAGCGCTGCTCGTGGATCCTGCTCGTGCTGCACAGACCGACCTCGAGCGCGTCGCTGACGTCGTCTCCCACGAGCTCGCCCACATGTGGTTCGGCGACCTCGTGACCATGCGCTGGTGGAACGGCATCTGGCTCAATGAGGCTTTCGCCACGTTCATGGAGGTCACGGCGGTCGACGCGTTTCGTCCTGAGTGGCGACGCTGGGAGTCGTTCGCAACGGGTCGGCTCGCGGCGCTCACGATCGACAGCCTTCCTTCCACACGGCCCATCGAGTACACCGTCCAAGCGCCTCACGACGCTGAGGACATGTTCGACCTCCTCACGTACGAGAAAGGGGCGTCGATCCTGAGGATGACCTCAGAGCACCTTGGCCCCACGGTCTTCCGCGACGGTTTGCGTCGGTACCTCGCCGAGCACGCCTACGGCAACGCCGAGACGAGCGACCTGTGGGCCTCGCTGAGCGACGCCGCTGGCTGGGACGTCACGAGCATGATGAACACCTGGGTGTTCCAGGGAGGCCATCCTCTCGTGAGCGTCGACCCTCTGCCCGATGGCGTGCGGCTAACTCAGACGCCGTTTCGCCTCCTCGCCGAAGACGACGACCCGGTCGGCGCGATCGGCTCCCAGTGGCACGTGCCTATCGCGCTCCGGTCGTTGGTCGATGGCGAGCGCCGAGTCCTGCTCGATCAGGCTGAGCTCTCGGTTGAGGTCGGCCCTCAGCCGGTCGTCGTGAACGCTCACGGTGACGGCGTCTTTCGGACTCGCTACGCCCAGCAGCTCCTCGCACAGCTCGCCGAGTCGTTCGGCAAGCTCGAGACCGTCGAGCGCTTCAACCTGCTCGCGGACACCTGGTCGCTGGTACAGGCGGGCTCGTCCCCGCTCGAGGATGCGATCACGCTCCTGCGGCGACTGACCGACGAGCGCGACGCGAACATCCTCGCCGTGGGCGCCGGTGCGCTCGGGCTCCTCGAGCGCATCGCCGAACCTGAGGACCTTCCCGAGGTGCGCCGCCTGGCCGCCGAGGTCTTTGGTCCGGTGCTCCGCGCGCTCGGCGTCGAACCGCGCGAGGGTGACTCACCGCAGGAGCGCACCGCCCGAGCTATCGCCTACGACGTGCTCGGCGACATCGCTGAGGACCTCGAGGTTCGTGAGCACGCTCGGCAGCGCTTTCGCGAAGAGATGAGCGGGGTCGGAGGACCCGCTGCGGACCTCGCCGCGGCGACGCTCGGCATCGTGGCGCGCTTCGGAGACGAGGCGGACTTCGCCTTCATCCTCGATCGGTTCCGACACCCGCGTGACCCCCAAGACGAGCAGCGTCACCTCCTAGCACTCGCTGAGTTTCGTCAGCCTGCCCTCGGTCGGCGGGTCCTCGAGCTCTCGATGAGCGACGACGTGCGAACCCAAGACGCTCCGTTCCTCGTCAACCGCGTGCTCGCCAACCCTGCTCAGCAGGATCGTGCGCTCGACTTCCTCTTTGCACACTTTGATGAGATGGTCGCTCGGTTCCCGGTCAACACCATCGACCGCATGCTCCAGAGCCTCGCCCTCGTCGTCAGCCCGACGACCTACCAGCGTGCCGACGAGATTCTGCGGTTCTTCGAGGCACACCCGTTGCCCGCGGGCAACCGCGTCCTCGCTCAGACGCTCGAGCGCTACCAGGTCAACCTTCGCTTTCGGGCTCGCTACGCTGGGCGGCTCGCGAGCCTGCTCGCCTGAGACAGTCGAGGCGTGGCGAGGCCTAGAGGCGACGACCCTCCTCGAGGGGTCGAGCACGACGAGCATCGAGACGCGCTCGACGTGGCGTCGAGACGCGGTCGCGAGCTCAGCGACCCCGTCGCACGTGAGCGGCTCGTCGACCAGGTGCCCGGCTTCTTTGCGACGCAAGAGCTCGACGCGCTCGAGCGCGCAGCTCGCCGCGCACCACGAGCCGGCGGCTGGTTCGTCGAGATCGGGGCCTACTGCGGGCGCTCGACCCTCATCCTCGGCCGCGTCGCGACGCAGCGCTCGATGCGCCTGCTCAGCGTCGACCACCACCTCGGCTCCGTCGAGATGCGACCGCCCTTCCCCTGGGCCGACGCCCGACTCGCTGATCCGGACCTCCGCCGGGCCGACTCACTCGGCGTCGCTCGCGACACGGTTGCGCTCGCAGGACTCGACGACGCCGTGGTCTTGTGGGTCGGCGAGAGCCGAGCGCTCCTCGAGGTCGCTCGGCAGGTTGCGGGGCTCGTGCTCATCGACGGCGGCCACGACGCTCGCTCTGCCCACCTCGACCTCGAGGTCGCGCGTGCCCTGCTCGTACCTGGGGGTCTGCTCGCTGTCCACGACGTCTTCGACACGCCTCAGGAGGGAGGGTTAGCTCCCGCTCGGATGCTCGCGACCGCGCTCGGCCTCGGCTTCGAACTCTGCGAACGGGTCGGCTCCCTCGCCGTCGCACGCCGCTCAACGATCCGCGAGCGCTGAGCGAGCGCCTCGACGAGGCTCGTGCGCGGTGGCTGTTCGAGGACTCGGTGCGCCAGCACGACGGCGGCTGCCGAGTACGTCGAGCGCTCACCCGCAGGGAACGCCGCCCTCGTCGGCAGCACCATGCCGGTCTGGTAGGAACCGTCGTCGCAGCGCAGGGCTTCGACCGAGGCCAGCAGCGCGCGAGCGTCCTCGACTCGGCCGATGCGCCAGGCAGCCATGGCAGCCTCTGCCGTCTCTGCGGTGGTCACCCACGGGCGATCGAGGACGCAGCGCAGCTGGCCGCCCGCTTCGCGACCACGAGCAAAGAGAGCGTCGAGGCGGTGAGAGGCGACGTCGTCGTCGAGGGCGCCCGCGAGCACGGGGTAGTACCAGTCCATAGACCAGTCCATGCGATCGAGGAAGCCCTCGTCCTTCTGGAGTGCGAGCAGGAGGCGACTCCGCGCGTCCTCGATCGAGTCGACGTCGAGGCCGCCGAGCTCCTGGCCGAGCCAACCAGCCGCTTCGAGCGCGAGGATCATGGCACTCGAGGCGGCTCGCAGCGACCCCTCGAGCGGACGCCGATCCGGCGTCAGTGCCCACGGAAAGTGCCCATCAGAGCGCTGACGCGCCAAGACGAACCTGAGCGTGCGTCGGTACCACGCGAGGTGTTCCCGTGCAACAGCGAGCGACCCACCGGAGCCGACCCACGCGAGGATGGCGACCGCTGGGTAGGCACAGACGTTGAGATCGATCCTCGGTTCTTTGACGCCGTTGGCGAGGTAGTACTGGCAGAACGCCCCGTCACGGGCCACGCTGTGAGCGAGCCAGCGGAGCCCGGCCTCAGCCGCCTCGAACTCCCCAACGCTCGCGAGGGCCGCGACGGCCTCTGCATGGTTCCAAGGATCGGCGTGCAGCCCTGGAGCCCAGGGGATCATGCCCGAGGGCAGCTGCACCGCCGCGATGGCACGAGCAGTTCGTCGCAGCTCAGATCTCACCCGCACCCCCTCGACGCGTAGACGACGAGTGACTTACCGAGGACCGGATCGAGCAGCTCCTCAAGCGCGGCGAGTCGTGGCGCCGCTCCGACCGCGGCCGCGACGAGGCGCCAACCCCACCACCGCACGACCGGATCGGCTTCGCTCCGAGCGATGCCGAGCAGGCATCGGAGCCACCAGTAGGGCGTGTGGAGCGCGTGGCGTCTGTGGAGCGACCGAACGTCGAACCCACTCGCTCGCAGAGCGCGCAGCAGCCACCGGCGAGTAACGATGCGCACGTGGCCGCCTGCAACCGCGTGGTACTCGAGCGAGAGGGCCCAGGCGACCGCTTCAGGGCCGGCCGCAGGGACGCTGACGACGAGCCAACCCCCGTTGCGGACGACACGACCTGCCTCCTCGAGCACTCGCAGGGGATCCTCGACGTGCTCGAGAACCTCGGCGAGGACGACGACGTCGAAGACCGAGTCGCGAAACGGCAAGGCTCCGGCGTCGAGGCGCACCCAGGCAAGCGAGCTCGCGCCCTCGTCGCTGGTGGCTCCCTCGACGCTGAGGTCACCCGCCACCACCGTGGCGCCTCGAGCCGCGAGCCACCTCGCGTGACGCCCACCGCCGGCGCCGAGGTCGAGCACGAGCGCCCCGTCCAGTGCAGGCATGAGCTCAGGACGGAACGTGATCACCGCGCGAGCACCTCGCGGTAGACAGCCTCCGTCCGACGGGCCGCCTCGCGCCAGGAGTACGTCGCGAGCACGCGTTGACGCGCCGAGCGCGCTCGGCGAGCTGCCGCCGCTGGGTCGGCGAGCACCGCGGCGATTGCGCTCGCCATGGACCGGACGTCTCCCGGGGGCACTTGGAGCGCCAACCCGCCGACTACCTCCCGCAACCCTCCGCCTGTGGTCGCGACGAGCGGCACGCCACAGGCCATCGCCTCGACCGCAGGCAGTGAGAATCCCTCGTACATGGACGGGACGACGGCGAGGGCCGCCTCGGCGTAGATCGAGACCATCTGCTCTCGCGTCACCGAGCCGACGAAGTGCACCCGCTCGGCCAGACCGAGGTGGTGCACGAGAGCCTCAGCCGGTGCACCCTCGCGCCGCGGTCCCATGACGACGAGCTCCACCTCGCGAGGCAGCCGCGCCAGGGCGCCAAGGAGCACCCCAAGGCCCTTGAGCGGGACGTCCGCGCTCGCCGTCGTCGCAATCAGCGTCCGTGATCGGCCGACGTGCTCGAGGGGACGAAACACAGTCTCGTCGACGCCGATCGGCACCACCCGAATGCGTTCTCGCGCGATCGCCATCTCGCGCCCGAGGTCACGAGCGGCCGAGGCGGAGACCGTCAGGATCCGAGGGATGAGCCGCGCGGTCCGCACCTGCATGTTGACGAAGCCGTAGAACCTGCGTAGTCCGACTCGCTTCCAGAACGAACCTTCGGCCTCGAGAGCGAGACGCCGGTCGACCGTGATGGGGTGGTGGATCGAGGCGACCATCGCAACGCCCTCACGCGCGAGCCGAGCGTGCTGGCTAGTGAGCGACTGGTTGTCGTGGAGGATGTCGAAGCGTCGCCCTGCCCGCCGCCACCAGCGACCGAAGCGCAGGCCGAACGCACGAGGATCGGGGAACGCGCCGGTCGCCATGAGCGCCACCTCAGCGAGGTCGGTCCAGTCGGTCACCTCGTCGAGACCCGGCCTACGGAACGGGTCCGGTTGGCGCAGGAGGTCAAGACCGCCGAGCGGGACGAGCTCGACTGAGGGCGCAAGGTCCGGGTAGGGCGGCCCGGCGACGACGGTCACCTCGTGACCGAGCGCGACGAGGTGACGCGCGAGCTCGGCCGTGTAGACCCCTTGTCCGCCCGAGTGCGGATTGCCTCGGTAGACGCTCAGAGCGATCCTGAGCCGCTCTTCAGCCACAGCGACCCCAGGGTCGCCTGCTCATGAGTGCAGGGTGAAGGCGAGCACGCACGCCGCTAGCTTACTCACCGGTAACTCCGGTGCGCGTAGCGGCAGGCCTCAGGCCGCCGAGTCCGACGAAGAAGACGTCGTCGTGGTTCCTGCCTGCTGCCCGGAGGTCGCAGCCTGCTGGCGCGCAGATCCTGAGGAACGGGAGTCGGTCTTGTAGAAGCCGGACCCCTTGAAGACGATCCCGATGGATCCGAACACCTTGCGCAGGCTTCCCCCACAGCTCGGGCACACCTGCAGCGGCTCGTCATGGAAGGCCTGGACCACCTCGAGGTGCTCGCCACACGCTTTGCAGGCGTACTCGTACGTTGGCACCGATCTCCTCCTGACCACGACTACAGACAGCCTTCGACACTGTGATGGACGGTCCGTCCTCTGTCTATGGTAGGTCCCCTGGAGTGCCGTTGGGTCGCCTAGACTCCGCACCGGCGTCGCCGTGCGACGAGACGGAGGACCCATGCTGACAA
>SIRY01000137.1 GCA_004366215.1 Actinomycetota bacterium
TTTGTAGGGGGCGAGGGGTAGGGTGGAGGTCGGAGCGGTGACGTGCCGCATGAGTGAACGCCGTGGGAGTGGGATCCGTGCCAGACGGTAGTGAACGGGAGGATGGGAGATTTGAGCTGGTAGAGCTCCAAGAGGAGATGGAGCGGTCGTTTCTTGAGTACTCGCTCTCTGTCATCATCTCACGGGCGCTACCAGACGCTAGGGACGGCCTGAAGCCTGTTCATCGGAGAATCTTGTATTCGATGTTCGACGCAGGATACCGTCCCGATCGGCCGCATGTGAAGTCTGCAAAGGTCGTCGGCGACGTGATGAGCAGGTTTCATCCACACGGGGATGCGGCTATCTACGATGCGCTGGTTCGGATGGTGCAGGAGTTTTCGCTGCTACACCCGCTCATTGACGGGCATGGAAATTTCGGCGCACCAGATCCTTCGACAGGCCCTGCCGCGTCACGTTACACAGAGTGTCGGCTCGCTCCGATCGCACTGGAGATGCTGAGTGGCATCGATGAAGAGACTGTGGACTTCATCCCGAACTACGATGCTCAGAGCGTCGAGCCTGCGGTGTTGCCGTCTCGCGTTCCTAACCTATTGGTAAATGGCTCGCAGGGGATTGCGGTTGGTATGGCGACGCAGATCCCATCACATAATCTTGGTGAGGTCGTCGACGGTTTGGTATGGCTTGTGGATCACCCAGAGGGCACCGTAGATGACTTGATGAGGTTCATTCCAGGTCCAGATTTTCCGACTGGGGGCCTCATCATCGGTCGGAGTGGGATCGAGGAGGCCTACCGCACCGGGAAGGGGTCGGTGAAATTACGTGCGGTGGCGAGCATCGAGGAAGGCAAGGTTGGATCTCAAATTATCGTCACTGAGCTTCCTTACCAGAGCTCCGTGGAGGTCATTGCTGAGAAAATCAGGAAGCTCACTGAGGAGAAGGTCATCGAGGGAATTCGCGACTTGAAGAACTACTCTTCGGGAGCGGAGACCCGTTTTGTGATTGAGTTGAAGAGGGATGCGAACCCGCCGGTCGTGCTCAATACTCTTTACCGGCTGACGCCTTTAGAGGTCTCGTTCCCGATCCAGATGTTAGCTCTGGTGGATGGAGCTCCGAGGATGCTAAACCTCATGTCGCTCTGTCGCGTCTATCTGGATCACCAGCGTGATGTGGTGCGGCGGCGCTCAGAATTTCGCTTAAAGAAGGCAGCAGAGAGGCTCCACATCGTGGAGGGTCTGCTGCGGTGTCTGGACATGTTGGACGAGGTGGTGGCGGTCATTCGCCGATCTGAGGATCGGGGATCGGCTCGGGCTGCTCTGATGGAGGAGCCGTTTGGGTTCTCAGAGGTCCAGGCGAACCACGTGCTAGACATGACGCTGGGGAGATTGACGCGGCTCGGGCGCGAGGAGCTCGAAGGTGAGCGCAGCGAACTGAGGGCATCGATCGGGCGGCTCGAGGAGATACTGGCGAGCGAGGCGGTGCTTGCAGAGGTCGTCAAGGAGGAGTTGCGTGCGGCGGCGGGACCGCACCGTAAGAGCCGTAAGACGAGGTTTGCAACCGACGCAGGAGAGTTTCAGGCACAGGATCTGATCAGCGACGATGGGATCATCGTGATGATCACGCGGTCGGGTTACATCAAGGCGGTGAATGAGTCCGCCTTTCGAGCCCAGGGTCGAGGCGGAAGAGGCGTGGTTGGAGCGCGGGTGCGCAACGAGGACGAGGTGACGCACGTCATCCCAAGCTCAATGCTGTCTCGCGTGTTGATCTTCTCGTCTCGCGGACGTGTCTATCAGCTTCGTGGGTATGAGATCCCGAAGCTCGATCGTGGGGCGCGGGGTACGGCGCTCGTCAACCTGATCGGCCTTGGAGACGATGAGCGTGTGACGTCTGCGATCGGCGTGCCGGACGGACAGCACGGGGGCGACCTCGTGTTCGTGACTCGCGACGGCATGATCAAACGGACTGCACTTGCAGAGTACGAGCGGAGTCGGCGTGACGGGCTGATAGCAGTAGGGCTGCAAGGCGGTGATGAGCTGGTGAGTGTGTCGGTGGCGTTGGAAGAGACGGACGTTGTCGTGGTGACGCGCAGGGGAAGGGTGCTTCGGTTTCCACTGCACGAGGTGCGGCGTACTGGTCGGGCGAGTACTGGCGTCAGAGCCATTCGCCGGAGCGAGGCCGACGACATCGTGGGTGCGGGTCTCGTTCGCGAGGGTGTGGAGTTGTTCCTCATCACCAGCGCGGGTTTTGGGAAGCGGACGGATCTCGCCTCATTCTCGACCTACCACCGAGGAGGTGCTGGAGTTCAGGGCATGAGACTGACGCCGGCCAAGGGTGAGGTTGTGGCGGCGGCCTTCGGGCGGCCAGAGGACGAGGTGCTCGTGGTGAGCTCGCACGGAAGGGCCATTCGGGTACGGCTCGGCGATGTGTCCAACCAAGGACGCTACGCGACCGGGGTCAAGGTCATGACACTTGAGCCGGGGGAAGTCGTGGCGTCGATGGGTGTCGTTCAGGACGGGCCTGCGCAGTAGGCCTCGGGAGCGGTCAAGTTCAGAGCTCCATCGGCCGATGTGTTCCCCGAGAGTAGAGGAGCCAGCGGACGGTGGGGAGGGGAGGCAAGACAAGCGTCGTTGCGCGAGCGCTGTTTGGGCTGAGTCTCGCGACGCTGACGACGGGGCTGTGGCCCAGGGCCGCTCCCTCGAGTACGAGCGTCAGCTGGTCGCTGACGTGGATGGTGGGCGCAGAACCGCAGGTTCGGCTCCCGAGCGTGGGGCTCGCGACGTTTGAGGATCCGACGAACCCGACGCTTGGACCGCAACCTACCTTTCCACACCCCAACGTGGGTACGCCTGAGGGCCCCGCACTACCCGTTCGAGAACCGATCGTGGTGGCACCGGTGACGTCGGCACTCGGAAGTGTCGTGACGGGGTCGGAAGCGGTGAAGGGTGGGGTGCTCGTTACCGTGTACAGCGGTGGCTCCGTCGTCGGCTCCGCGATGGTGAGCGGAGTCGCGACGTACCAACTCTCGTGGAGCGCCGCGGTCGAGGACGTGTACGTGAGCGCTGGATCGGTGCCAGCCTCAGCACCCGTTCTGTCTGGCGATCCGGTGCTCGTTGCTCCCACGGGGGGTGTGACACCGGTCGCATCGCTCACACCAGGGACGTTTGGGTCGACGTGTGACGCCCAGGCGGTGGCGGCCTCCGATGCGCTGTTTGCCGAGCTCACACCGGCGCTTGCGCAAGCTGCTGCGGGTAAGGCCGGTCCCCCGGTTACCACTCCGACGAGCGCAATGCAGGGCGTCTGCGCGGTCGAGTTTGGAGCACCCTCAGGGCTCTCTCCGACCTCGACCTGGACGCTGTCTGCGCAGCTGGCTGCTCACGTGACCGCCACCGCGACGGTCACGCTTCAGTCGTTCACCGTGACGGTCGATGGTGTGACCATCGACGTGCCTGGTGGAACCACGGTCGGGGTGCAGCCCGAGCTGCCGTCATCGTGGGTGCTCGGCCCAGCTACCTGGCTTGCGGCTCGCGTGGCGACCGTCGAGGCGTTGCCAGTGGGTCCGGTGGTGAGTGGGGGGTAGTCATGGCGCGAGATCAGGATGTGGGTCTAGCGCTTCCTGACACCTTAGAAGACGTAATATCGCAGGGTGCGTTCGAGCGATACCTCCGCACAACCCTCACGTGGCCGCTCGTCTCAAAGTTCCTCGTCGAGGTCACACGCCATGCTCGTGATGAGGAGGCTGCGCGCGAATACGAGCATTGGCACGCCCGGTATCGAGCACTTTTTAGTAGGGTGGTTGACGACGTACTTCTCGAGGTGAGTAGCGAGCTGCTTGGTCAGCGAAGCATTCTCGAGAAGCGAGCTGAGTTCAACGCCAAATACGTCGAGATAAGCCAACGAATCCGGTCGCTCCTGCAGCTACGACCTGACTCCGATGACCTGCAGCGGCTTCCGAACGTCGGTCCGCTACTCACGATCAGGCTTTATGGCGAAATGTTTGACCTTGGTCTCGTGATGATTTACTACTTTGCTCACGAGATCGAGAACATACATCTCGTCGACGAACGTATCGTGGTTTACACAAGAGACGGTCGAGCGTGGCTCTCGGTCATTGATGGCGCGGCGAACGGGAGAGCCTTGACAGACAGGGGCGCCCAGTTTGCCCAGATCGCTGGTGGAGGAGCGCCCCAGCGTTTCGATCCAATCCATCACGCACCGAACCTGACGAGCCCCTACGGCATCCGCATGGCTCTGCGTCAGAGGACAACGCGATCTGCACAGTTCATCGCTGCTCTGCGACTCCACCATGCGACGAACATCACCTTCGACGTCTTGATCGAGCAAGGGGTACTCAGTGAGGAGGCAGGAAAACTGCTTGCCAGGGCTGTTGCAGCCGCGGTTCCGATCATCATCTCCGGGGCCCCTGGGTCGGGAAAGACTACCTTGCTGCGCGCCTTGGCTCGATTCATCCCGCGTTGGGAACCGGTCCTTGTAGCCGAAAACTACGAGGAACTCCACCTGGAGGAGCTCGTCGACGCTCGTGGAAGACCTTGGTTTTACGTGCTTCACAGTCACGTCGAGCAGGAAGCCAACGCTGAGGGTGCCGGAGCTGTCACCATGAAGACCATTCTCGAGCGGGGGCTGCAAGAGGACGTGCGGCGTCTCGTCATCGGCGAGGTGACGGACCCAGAGACGATGGAAGTTCTGCTCCAAGCGTCGAACACAGGCACGAGCGGCGTGCTCGCGACGATTCACGCTGAGAGCGTCGCAGACACGGTGAACCGCATCTTCGGGCTCCTACTGCGGACGACTCGCTACACAGATCGAGCGGCCGCATACCTGATCGAGACGACGCTGAGTCTCGTCGTGCACTGCGCTCTCGTTCGGGAGCAGGGCGCCCAAGCTCGAGTCGTCACAGGGATTGGGTGGGTCGTGCCCCATCCCGGGCAGCTCGGCGGCATGCCACAGGTGCAGATGGCGTTCGCGAGGCGGGGGAAGGCCCTCGAGCGCGCTGCTGACTACGCCAACGTCGTACACCGACTCGACGAGGTGGTTGCGAAGAGGCAGGTATGAGTGCTCAAGAATTACCACTCTTCGTGACGATAGGCAGGACAGGAGGAAGCCTCAAGCAGGCTCCTCCGGAGCAGCAAGTGGCGAGAGGAGGTCAGCATGAGTTCAAAACTCTGGACTCAGGTGACGTGGTGGGTGGCGCGCGTACTCCAGGTTGTCACCGGCATCGTAACCCGAGGGCCACGAGTGCTTGCGGAGCTCGCGACCGACGAGTCGGGCGCCGAGACGTCGGTGGCGACCATCGCGTGGGTAGTCCTCGGACTCATCGTGGTCGCATTCGTGGTGTTCCTCGTCTTCCAGTTCGTGGGGAGTGCGGACAGCGCAACCAGCAACGTCAACTCGAGCCTGAGCAACCTGCCTCAGGGGTAGTGACGCGACAGCTTTCGCGTCTCGTACGTGAGGAACGCGCCTCGAGCGCCGTCGTCGGGCCGATCGTCGTAGTCATCTTCTTCACGTTGGTAAGTTTGGCGATCGGCCTCGGCGCGGTGTGGGTGGGTCACGTGGAGGCTGAGTGGGCAGCTCAACAAGTCGCTGCCGCCATCGAGGCCGGCCTCTCTCCGCCGCAAGGCACCACCTACGGTCTGCTCGAGAACCTTACCTGGACGGTCTCCCCCCTCGCTGCGTCGGCGGTTGACGGTCCTGGACCGACGGCGCTCGTCGAGGTTCGAGGTGATCTTGGAGGTATCGTACCGGTGACCAGTGCGGTCACCACGGTGCTGCCGAGCCAGATCGGAGGTTCGGCGTGAAGCGACGACTGAGGGATGACGACGTCGCTGAGAGCGACGCAGTCGTGGTGCTACCCACTGTGACCATCGTGATGGCTTTCCTTGCGGCCGCGATCGTCTTCGTCGTGTGGTGGAGTGCTGCTCAGGCTGCCCAGGCAGTGGCAGACGCGACGACGTTCGAGGCCCTGAGCATTCCTGTTCTTGGCACGAGCGACGCATTCCACTCGCTCGCGACGGTTGTCAACGAGCAGGCAGCCGCCTCCTCCTTCCCTCCGATGCGGTGTTCGCTCGACTCGCTCACCGTGAACACCGAGGCGACACCGGCGACAGTGACGACCACCGTGATCTGCTCTGCTGCGATTCCGTTCCTCCCATTCAATGAGTTCCAGCGGTCAGAGACGCTGTCGATCAACCCCACGCACGCGGTCGTTGGAGGCGGCTCATGAGGAGCGTGAGACATCGAGAGGACTGGGATCGAGGCGATGTCACGCCTGCAATCCTGGGCGTCGGTGCGATCCTGCTCACCATGGGCATCACCGTCGCAGCGCTCACGCTCGAGAGCCTCACGATGGCTGAGACGATGGCGCGGGCAGCGGCTCAAGCCGCTGCCCACGCAGCCGCGAACGCGCTGTGGGGCGAGGCCCAGAACGCTGGGTCACCGGGTCTCGTCGCCATGCGCAATCCGACCGAGTTCGATCCGGATCTCGTCGCGGCAGCGACGGCAGCGCTCGCTGTCTTGCCGCACGGAACCGGTACCACCGTCCTTGGGTGTCAAGGAGGTCTCGTGCCAAACGGCCACGGGCTCCAGCGGTCCTACCTCGACGCCCAGGCGACGTGCGTGGTTCGCTTCGCCGTGCCCCAAGCGGACCTCGTTACGAGCGTCGTCGTCCCCCCGATCACGCTCTCCGCGTCAGCCCACCTCGTCGGGAGCCTCGCGTGAGGACGGTCGGCGTCCGCGTCCTGTGGAGTGCCTGGGTCCTCGTTGCACTCGCGCTCGCAGGGAGCGCTGCGTACGTCAGGCCGCACGCAGACGGGCAGGTGCTCGTCACCGTGGCGAGTGCGTCGTGCTGGATCGTCGCAGGTGGCGTGCTGCTGTGGGGGCACCATCTCTGTCGAAGGCCAGCTCCGAGGCGCCGTGAGGGAACACGGCCGAGCTGCGCACTCGAAGGCGCAGCGCTCGTGCCGGTGCCGAAGGTGACCGGTCACTGGGTGCTTCGTGTCGCTATTTGGCGTGAGCTTGCCGCTGAGTGTGAGCGAAGTCGTGAGGGTCGGCCAGCGGGGTTCGTTCCCCACGGTATCGTTGCGAGCGCGCTTCCGTCGTCAGAGCTCAGTCTGCTTCGGGGTCTTGAACTTGCGGTCCTTGGGATCCCCGATGAGGCGGGTCCGGTGACACCGCTTCGTCGGGGAGGGATCCTCACCGCGACAGCGACGCGACGAGCCGACCAAGCCCCGGCGGCGAGCGTTCGGGTGGTCGACCGCCTCGGCCAGCTCCGGCCGCTCGCCTCCACCACGTGGGTTGCTCCGGGTACGCTCGAACAGCTGATCCTCCAGCACCGGCTGCTCGGGTGGCTACGAAACGTGCCCCTCGTCATCGTCGGCATCGCCCGGAGTGAGCTTCGCGGCCTCGTAGCGTCTCGTGACCTCGTGCTGCGGGGACGAGGTCACCTCGAGCAGTTTCTCCGGACGCTCGACGACGCGGCCCTGCAGCAACCAGCGATGGTGCTGGTTCGCTGCAACGGGCGCGAGGACGGCACGTGGATCGAGCGACTCGCTGCCACGATTCCTGCATTTCGATTCGTCGGCGAGGGAGGCGAGGAACCAACCCTGTCTGTGTCGTCGATCGACCTCTCGGCGTGGCGCCAGGCGATCTCGTCGCTTCGAGGCTACACGCTGCGGGACCCCTCGACGCTGAACGTGCTGCGAGCGCCGTCGCCAGGAGGCGCAACCGTCCGGCTCTGCGGAGGCCGACCAGTCCTCCAGCCTGTGGCGCTCCCGCAGGCTGGAGCAGAGCTCGCTGCCTTCCTGCTGCTCAACGGTGGGTCGGCGAACGTGTCCGAGGCGGCCCGTGCGCTTGAGTGCACAGAGGGAGAGGTGCTCGACGTGGTCGCTTACATCCCCGATATCGTTGCTCGGTCGGCGCACGAGTTGCTCCTCAACGCCGACGTCGGCTGCGACCTCGGATTCCTTGGAACCCTTCGAGACACCGAGGACCTCGCTCGACTCCTCACCACGCGTCCTCTCGAGGGGTTTGTTCAGGCGTGGTTTCGATCGCGCCAGCCGGTCCTCGAGTCGATCGTGGTCGATGTGCTCGTCGAGACCGCATCCTCGTTGGCTCGAACGAACAGCGGTCTCGAGGATGCTCGCGCAGTGCTGAGCATCGCTCGGCGCGTGTTTGGTCCTCTCGCACTCGTCGAGCGGCTCGAAGAACAACTCTCGGGCACGAGCTGTGGAGCGCGCCGTGCGCTGGCTGGCTTTGAACTCGTCC
>SIRY01000138.1 GCA_004366215.1 Actinomycetota bacterium
GCAGGGGTCTGGGGGCGCGCCTTTGTCGCGGCGGCAGCGAACGTCTCACAGTACCGAAGCCCGTTCCTCCACGGCGTGACGTCGCTCGAAGGGTTCCTCTACCCCGACACGTACTTCGTTGACCCGGCCCAGACGCCTCAAGAGCTCATCCAGGAGATGATCGATCGGTTCACCCAAGAGGCGTTCCAAATCGGACTCACGCCGACCACCGTCGCCCACGGGCTGACGGCGTACCAGGTCTTGATCGCAGCGTCGATCGTGGCACGCGAAGCCGCGGTCGCAACCGATGCACCCAAAGTCGCGCGGGTCATTCTCAATCGGCTCGCGGCGAACATGCCGCTCGACATGGACTCAACGGTTCGGTTTGCCACCGGCAACACGAGCGGTCCGTTGACGCTCGCGCAGCTCGCGTCGCCTTCCCCGTGGAACACGTACACGCACCGAGGGCTGCCCCCGACGCCGATCGGGCAACCGTCCGTGGCCGACATCGAAGCGGTGCTGCATCCGGCCCGCGGGCCGTGGTTGTACTTCGTGGCGCTGCGAGGTCACCGTGAGGAGTCGTTCTTTACGACCTACGCGGCCCAGCAGGCGGCGATTCGACGCTACGGAGAGGCGGGGTGAGGCGAGCGCGACCAGAGCTGCTCGGCGTGCTCGGGCGACCCGTCGCACACTCGCTCTCACCGGCGCTGCACCAAGCGGCACTCGCCCACGAGGGGCGCGATGGGAGCTACCACGCCTTCGACGTGGGTCCGGAGGAGCTCGCGACAGCGTTGCGTGGTCTCGCGACCCTCGGCGCGCGAGGCGTCAACCTCACGGCACCGCTGAAGGTTGTCGGCGTTGCGCTCGTCGACGAACTCGACGACGTGGCACGCGAAGCCGGTGCGATCAACACCATCGCGATCAGCGAAGATGGTCGTCTCCGAGCAACGACGACTGATCCTGAGGGCTTCGTCGTGGCGCTTCGGGAAGATCTGGGTCTAGAACCACACGGACTGCGAGCGGTCGTGGTGGGCACCGGCGGTGCGGCGCGCGCCGTCGGGGTCGCGCTCGCCCGCGGTGGCGCGCGTGCCATCGCGATCGTCGGGCGCTCTCAGGAACGCGCTCGTGCTCTCGCTGAGCGTCTCGGGGGTGTGGTCGCCCGCGACGGCGGTCTCGGATCGGTCGACCTCGTCGTGCAAGCGTCGAGCGTCGGCATGGTCGGAGGGCCAGCACCCGACGAGACTGCGATCCCTCAGTGGCTGCTCGAGCGCACCGGGGCCGTCATGGACCTCGTCTACGCGCCGCTCGAGACGCCGACGCTCCGCGCCGCTCGCGATCTTGGGATCCCGGCGACCAACGGCGTGACGATGCTTGCCGCCCAGGCCCGTGCTGCCTACCGCTGGTGGTTCGGTTCGGCCCCCGAGCTGTCGGTCTTCCGAGCTGGCGCGCTGCACGGCCTCGAGGGCACCACGGAGTCGGCGTAGCGGGCGGGGGCGCCGGCTTCCTCGTCGGAACGCCCCCGAGTGCGGGAGCGGCGCTCACCGATGGAGGTGGGTTGGGAGTAAGACGCCGGGGTTCACGACCCCGTCCGGATCGAACGCACGCTTGAGGTGTACGAGGGCCGTTCGATAGGGCGATGGTACGACCCGTGCGAACCACTCCCGCTTGTGGCGTCCAAAGCCATGCTCGCTCGCGATGACTCCGCCGAGCGCCAGCACCCGGGTAAAGACATGCTGCGTGAGCTCGGCGACGTCCGCGTCGTCCACCGTCGCGACGTTGACGTGGCAGTTACCTTCGGCGAGGTGTCCAAAGAGGACCACCGCGACGACTCGGGGATCATCGGCGAGCCTGTCGAGCTCGCCAGCGAACGTGTCGAGCACGTCGAGCGGTAAGCCGACGTCCAGCTTGAGCGGTCGGCCGAGTCGACCGACCACGTGGGGGAGCTGCTCGCGCAGCTCCCAGAGGCGCCGCCGAGCGCCGTCCTCCACTGCGACGAGGGCGTCGAGGTCGTCGGGGAGGCGGCTCAGCAGGTACGACGGGTCATCGTCGGTGCTCGCGAGCTCGAACAGGCCGAGGAATCGCCCTGGTGCGCCCGGCGGAGCGACGGCGACGTGCTCGAGGTCACGGCGTCGCAGGAACTCTGCCGACTCGAGTGCGGGGCCCACGGCGCGCCGCAGCCGACCAAGGACGTCGGCGAGGCGGGCGAGGTCTCGCGCCCCAACGACGAGCGCCACGCGGCTCTTCGGACGGTCGCTCAGGTGAAGTTCGACGCGCGTCACGACCCCGAAGATTCCTTCGCTACCAGCGATGAGAGGCGCGAGGTGCCCGACGCGGCCCTTGGCTGGACGACCGAGCTGGTCGAGCACCACGGCCTCACCGGTGACGAGCTCGACGTTTGCAACCCGACTCCCCATGGTTCCATAGCGCGGCACTCGCTCCCCACCAGCGTTCGTGGCGACCATGCCGCCGAGGGTGGCGGTGTCGCGAGCAGCGAGGTCGACGCCGAGCGTGAACCCAAGAGCTGCGAGCTCTGCGTCGACCTCGGCCAGCGTGGTGCCCGCGTAGGCGGTCACCGTGCGCGCCGCCGGGTTGATCGCCTCGATGCCCCGAAGGCGACTCGTCGCGAGAGCGATCGCGCCCGGTTCGGGTACCGCAC
>ML178767.1:0-6247 GCA_004366215.1 Actinomycetota bacterium
GTGACGCTGCGACTCACACCTGTCGCAGCCGTGAGGCGCTCGCTCAGCTCGAGGAGCTCGCCCCGCAGCGACGAGCGCCGCGCCTGTTCGAGGTCGAAGATGGTCGTCCGAAGCCCCTGGATGGTCCCATCGAGGTCTTCGAGGGCATCGGAAAGCAGGCTGCGTGCTTGCTCGTCGGCGGTGAGTCGGAGCGCAGCCTGGACGGTGAGACCAACGCCGAAAAGGCGTTGAATGACGTCGTCGTGGAGATCACGGGCGATACGAAGCCGATCAGAAGCGACGTGCATCGCGGCGAGCTCGTCGCGCAGCGTCAGGCTCTCGACGACAGCGGCGATCGCGGCGGCGAGCGCTTCGAGGACGGCTGCGTCGATGTCGTCGAAGGGTGCTCCGTCGAGACGGTCGGTGACGTAGATGGTGCCGTATCGCGCTTGGCGAATGCTGATCGCCGCCCCCATGAAGCGCCGCATCCGGGGGTGCCCCGGCGGGAATCCAACGCTCGTAGGCGCCGCGGCGATGTCGTCGACGCGGACGACGTTACCCTCGCGGGCGAGCGCGAGGACGCCGCGCCCGCGGGGCAGCTCTGTGAGCTGCGCCGCCAGTGGCGGCTCAACACCCGAGGTGACGCTGCTGCGGCGCCGAGGTTGAGCAGCTCGTCGAGGTCACGCGCTCGAACGAGGTCGATCACCTCGTCGAAGAGCGGTCGTAAGCGGCGAGCCGGGATCGGACGTCGCACCGCGACTAGCCTAACTGCGCACCAGGGAGCGAGCGAGCTGGAGGGGCAGATGATCTTGCTCGAAGAGACGGCTATCGACGCCACTGTCCCGGACCTTAGCAACGGTGGTTGGCGCAGCGTTCGCCTCCTTCGCCGCTCCTGTCCGGTGTTTGGGACGGGGACTCGACTGATCGAAGGCGCCAAGCTCACCGGCAGCGGTACTGACCTTGGTGACCTGGTCGGCCAGGGAGGCTTCTGCCCGTTCTGTCGAGCGCACATCGAGCAGGCCACGGCCCCGTTTCCGGAGGAGATCGCGCCCACCGGCAGGATCCGACATGGGACCGCTTGGGTCGTGCCGAACATCATCGCCTACTCGGCGGTCTCAGCGGTGGGGATCTACGACCCCGACCGCCACGTGATGACGCTTGAGGACTTCCAGGCGGACGTCCTCTTTGACGCCTTCGGTGCGATGCTCGAGCACGCTCGGGCAGTGCGACGGCTGCGGCCCGACCTCGTCTGGTCGTCGATCTCGGCGAATTACCTACCCCCGTCGGGATCGTCCTTACTGCACCCACACTTACAGAGCTCTCATGACCCGGTGCCGCTCGCTGCGCAGGCGACGATCGAGGCGCGGAGTCGAGCGCACCTCGAGGCGTTCGGTAGGGGGCTCTTCGACGAGCTCGTCGAGCTCGAGCGAGCGGCGGTCGCGCGCTTCGTGGGCACGACAGGCCCGTGGTCATGGCTGACGCCCTTTGCGCCGAGCGGCTTCTACGAGGCCTGGGCACTCCACGATGAGGCAGCGGAGCTCGGCGACCTCGACGACCACGATCGCAGCCAGCTGGCGAGCGGTCTCTCGCTCGTGCTCGCGACGTACCACCGAAAGGGCCTGTCGAGCTTCAACTTTCAGCTCCTCGGCGGCGGGCCTGACGCGCGCGCTACGCACGTTCGGACGCTGTTTCGAATCGTCGCACGTACCCCTGCTGCGCCGTGGTACCGCAGCGACGTGACCTACTTCGAGAAGCTCGGGGCGGAGGCGATGATCGACCACACGCCCGAGGCGTTCGCGGCAGAGCTGCGAGAAGCCTTCGGCACGGGCTTGTGAGCTAGGGGCGGCGAGGGTCACTCAAGGAGCGGGTACTGCGACGCCGATACCATGGGCGACTCGACGTAGTCGAGGCGGGGTAGCAGGATGCTGTGCAGTGGAGGCAGGATGCGTACGCTCGCTCAGAAGGTCACGGTAGCTCTCGTCGTCATCGGAATCGTCCTCGGGGTCGGGGGTGGGTTGACGATGGTCGAGGCCCTGGGTTCGCGTGCACAGACGCGAACCTACGCGGCGGATCAGGCGCGGCTCGTCCAGTTGACAGGGACGATCACCGCTGACTTCTACGCCTGGGACGACCAGATGAACATGTACGCTCTCACGGCGCTTGCGGACCCAACCCAGCGGGCCTTGCTCGCGACGACGTACGCGCAAGCGGCGGCGGCTGGTGCGCAGTTGGAGCACGACGTCGCGCTCGCGATGGCACTGCCGTCATCGGCAGCCGTGCGAGCAGACCTCGCGAGAGTGCAGCGCGATGCCCGCTCCTACGGTCGCTACGCCGACGAGGTGCACCAGGCGGTCCTCGCCGGGCAGGTCCAGCGAGCAGCGACGATTCAGACGGTCGGCAACCTGGCGCCATCAAACGACATCATGGTGGCGTTAGCGAACTTCCACCGAGACGCCACACGGCTGGCTGCGGCTGCGCTGAGCACTGCTCGGGGCAGGGTGGACGCTGCTGTGACGTGGACCGCCGCGAGCCTGGCCCTCGCGGTCGCGATGCTCGTCGCCTTTGCACTCGGCATCCGACACTTAGTGCTGGGCCCAGTCAAGGAGCTCACGACGTCGTTGTGGCGCCTCGCTGAGGGCAGCACCGAAGTCGAGCGTCTCGATGAACACCGAGCTGATGAGTTCGGCGAGATCGCTCGAGCGTTCAATGGCTTCCGTGATCGGCTCGTCACCCTCGTCGAGCGGGTTGCAGGGTCGGTACGAACGTTGCTGACGAGCGCCGACGAGCTGACGATGGTCGCACGCGAGCTGAGCCGCGGCGCGCAAGACACTGCCTCCCAGACTGACCGCACCGTCGAGTCTGCGAGAGAGGTGAACGATCACATCCAAGCTGTGAGCGTCGCGGCCGAGCAGATGCGGGTCGCGATCGCCGAGATCGCGCGCTCGGCAGCGGACGCAGCGAGCGTCGCGGCGAACGCCGTCGACATTGCAGGCACGACTCAGGCTCGGGTGCAGACGCTCGGTGAGTCGTCGGCCGAGATCGGAGCGGTGATCGCAACCATCAACGGCATTGCCGAGCAGACGAACCTCCTCGCACTCAATGCGGCGATCGAAGCTGCTCGAGCGGGGGAGGCTGGCAAGGGCTTTGCGGTCGTGGCGAGCGAGGTCAAGGAGCTCGCGCGCAACACCGCACGTGCCACGGACGACATCGCGGACAAACTCGAAGCGATTCGCACCGAGAGCTTGGCGGCGGTCGAGGCCATCGGAAGGATCAGCACGGTGATCGCGACGATCAACGACCTGCAGTCCTCGATCGCCTCGGCGGTTGAGGAGCAGTCCGTCACCACGAACGAGATCGGTCGGGTGGTCGAGTTGGCCACGAGGTCGACTGGCGACATCGCAAAGGCCATGGAGGACGTCGCTGGCGCATCCAAGATCGCAGCTTCGTCGCTCGAGAGTGCTGGGTCGGTCCTCGATGAGCTCGTAGGGCTCGCCAACTCCCTCGGGCAGCTCGTCGGGGTTCGGCGAGCTGAGAGCCACGCAGGAGATCCAGGTCAACGCTTCGGGTTGCGCCGTGAGTCGATGGACGAAGGGCGGCGTAGCGGCTACAGGGATAGCGAGGTCGCAGCAGGCCAAGGTGTGCGAGCCTAGGCCTGCTACCGCGCCTCAGCACGCCGCGAGCTGCCTTCCGCCTCGTGGCGAGCGGGAGGTTGAGCGACGCTCAACGAGGAGATCTCTGTCATCGAGGAATCGTGGTGAACTTGAGCTCATTGAGCTCGGGATGCTCCACTAGCGTCGTGAGCAGGTGGTCGATCGTTCGTCGGGCGACCACCGCGTCCCCTCGGGGGCGCGTCATGAGGCGCACGAACGCGGCTCGACCGTCATCGAGGATGATCGTTGGCACGCCGAAGACGTGGTGGCGCTCGGCTGCTCGGTGGTGAGCTTCCCACACGCGGTCGGCGACGTCGTCGCTGAGCGCCTCTTCGAGGACCGCCGTCGCCGGCAGTCCGACCGCATCGAGAACGTCGGCGAGGACAGCGAGGTCAGAGAGGTCTCGCGCCTCGTCGTGTCGGGCCGCGAAGAGAGCGAGGTGGGCACGACGGACCGCCTCGGGATAGGAGTCGCGCACGACCACGCCGACGGCGAGCGCCGCGACGTCGTTGCGGCGCGTTGGGTCGCGCAGGATGCTCGGCTCACCCTCTTCGACGTGGACTTCGAGTAGGGAGAACGGCAGGAACTCGACGTCCCACGGTGCGCCAGCGTCGAGGGCGCTGACGACGTGTTCGTGCATGTTCCGAGCGAATGGGCAGCGGTAGTCCCATGTGAGCGAGAAGTGCATCATCGTACCTCCGAGGCCCATGCTAGGAGCCACAACGCTCAGCGTGTGCACGTGCAACGACTTACGATGGTGCCTCGAGGAGCTGGACGATGGCTCGATCGCTTGGGTAACTGAGGAGGGAGAGCGCCTCGCCTCGCGGGGTCCACACGAGCGCGTCGACCTCGTGGCCATCCGGCTGGGAATGCTGCTTCGTGCCCGGGGTGATGAGGAACCAGGTGACGACCTTAGCCTGCTGCCCGACCTGGTAGCGGCTCGCACCAAGGAGCGTGAGTACGAGGGGCTCAATGCCGGTCTCTTCTGCAACCTCTCGCACGGCCGTCCACACGAGGGGCTCGCCCGGGGAACGCTTGCCTTTTGGCAGCGACCAGTCGTCGTAGCGCGGCCGGTGGACGAGCAGGACGTGACCGTCAGCGCGGATGACGACGCCGCCGGCTGCCTCAATCATCGGCGTTGCGGCGCGCGACGGCGGCGTCGATGAACCAGCACGCGACGAGTCCGTAGACCGTACCGAGGGCTGCACCCGCCACGACGTCTGAGGCGTGGTGGATGCGCACGTAGATCCGAGAGGCGGCGACGAGCGTCGCGAGCGCGAGGAGGGGCGTGCGAGCTCGGGCGCTGCGAGCGAGGAGGAACGAGGCCGCAAAGGCGCTCGAGGCGTGCCCACTCGGGAAGCTCGACGTGCGCGGGTAGCGCAGACCGAACGGATGCAGGTGGTCGCGATCTATCGGTCGCTCACGCCCGATGAGGCTCTTGACGACGCCGTTGACGAGCAACGACTCAGCGCCGAGAGCAGCGATGGTTGCGATCGCGCGACGTCGTCGCCGAGGTGCGAGCGCTTGGATGCTCGCGAGGAGCATCCACAAGATCGAGTGGTCGGCGAGCGCGGTCAGGGTGTAGAAGGTGACGTCGGCGCCGCGATGGCCGCGAACGATCGCGAAGCTGCGGTCGACAGCCTCGTCGAAGCGAGCGACCGCGGTGGAAGGCAAGGGCCTGTTCACGCGACAGCTCCCAGCGCTGGGCAAGCTGCTCGATGCGCACACGCGTGGCAGAGGGGAGAGGGGCGGGGTCGAAAGTCGTCGGAGGCGCAGGCTCGTTCGATCGCAGACCACACGGCTTCGAGCTGCGCCTCGACGCCTCGCAGGAGGCGAGGCGTCGGCGCTTGTTCGATGACACAGCCATCGGAGAGGTACACCAGCCGCACGAGGCGAGGTAGCGTACCGAGCTCTCTGGCGATGAGCAGTGCGTAGGTGAACACGCCGGCGAGTCGCGCTCGCTCAAGGGCTGGTGGAGGTGCTTTACCGGTCTTGTAGTCCGTGATGATGCGCTCGCCGTTGTCGTCGACGTCGAGCCGATCGATGACACCTCGGAGGCGAGCCCGGCCAAGCGGCATCTCGAGACGAAGCTCGACGCCGATAGCGTTGACAGTGGCAGGATCCTCGAGCTCGAGGAGCCGTGCCGCGAGGTTTCTGACGGTGCGTCCGAGCCCCTCAAACGCGTCCGGCTCGAGTCCGGTCACGTACGCAGCGACGTCGCGGTGTTGACTCGCCGAGGCCATGACGGTGGCGACGACGTGGTCGAGCTCAGCTCGCTGTCGCTCTCCCCGGGGAAGTCGATAGAACCGCTCGAGGACGGCGTGCGTGAGGACGCCGACCACGAGCTGCTGGGTTGGCGGAGTCGGGATGCGCTCGATGTACGTGCGGCGAAACGCAAACGGGCAGTCTCGAAACGCCGCCGCCTTGGTTGGTGTGAGGGAGGCCGGCAACGGTAGGGCCATAGGCCCTCAGGCTACCGAGGCACGGCCGATGGCCCAGCGCAACCAGTGCGCGATGGCGATTGCGACGCTCGTCGGCGACTCGAGAGGTCCAAAGTGTCCGACGTCGGCGACGAGCGCCGTCGACACTCGTGGGTTCAGGGCGGCCAGCTCGCCAAG
>ML178767.1:6257-8502 GCA_004366215.1 Actinomycetota bacterium
GCGAGCGAGCAGCAGCGTCGGCGCTTGGAGGGGGCTGAGCGCTGAGCGCGCCTGTGTGTGGAGTCCGCCTCGGTACATCGCGGCTTCGAGAGGCGGGGCGAAGCGAAGGGCGACGCCGTCCCCATCGTTGCGGAGGCCCGTCGCGATGTAGCCGTCGAGCGCTGCAGGGTCAAAGAGCCCCATCGGAGGCTTCGAGCCCAGTCGTTGACGCGCCTGCGACCTCGACTCAAAGCGACGGCGACGCCGCAGCGCGCGCTCAACCAGCCGCTCAGTGCGGTCACGGTGCCTCGGGTCCTCTGCATCGAGGACGATCGGTTCGAACAGGACGAGAGCTCGCGCCCTGATCCAGCCGTGAGCGACCGCCAAGATCGCTGCTGTGGCCCCGAGAGAGTGGCCGATGATGATCATCGCCTCATCGTCGAGACTCGCGACGTCGCGAGCGAGCGCGTGAGCGTAGAGGGACCAGTCAGTAACCGGATCCTCGGGTGGGTCCTCGTCGGCACACCCATGACCGGGAAGATCGACGCCGATGACGCTGAGCTTGAGTGCGGTCGCGAGGGGGCGGTAGCACGCTGCGCTGAAGCCGCCGGCGTGGACGAGGACAGCACGCGGCGCGACGTCAGGTCGCAGCTGCTCCTCGCTGAGGGGTCCGAAGATCGTCACAACAGGTTTTCAGGCTACTCATGGTGCTCGCGCGGTGCGCAACGTGTACCATCGCGCAGGTGAGCCATCTCATCGACTCCGTGGTGCTACGTGACGGTATCGTCGCGATCGTGGTCCTCATGACGCTCGAGTCGGCACTCGTGCCGGTTCCCTCAGAGCTCGTGATGACGCTCGCGGGCTTCTTTGCTGCTCAGGGCCACCTCAACCTCGTGGGAGCCATCGTGGCGGGCGTCGTCGGCAACGTGCTTGGTTCAGTAGCGCTCTGGGTCATCGGCCGCACGGGAGGTCGGGCACTCGTGGAGCGCTACGGTCGCTACGTGCTCGTCAAACCTCGAGACCTGGATCGCGCAGAACGCTGGTTCGCTCGACACGGTGAGGCGGCGGTGATCATCTCGCGCCTCCTCCCCGTCGTGCGCTCGATCATCTCGCTGCCGGCGGGCGTGGCCGAGATGCCGCTTGGGCGCTTTTCGCTCTACACGCTGATCGGCTCGACGCCGTTCGTGGCGGCTCTCGCGGTGGGTGGCTACTACCTCGGCGCCAACTACGCGACCATCGTGCGGATCGTCCAGGACCTCGGCTACGTCTGCGCGGTCGGAATCGTGCTTGCTGTGGCTGGCTTTCTCGTCGTGCGGGCTCGAGTCCGGCGCCGGGGCATCGAGCCGGCGTCCTAACTGCATCGTGACCGTTACGACGTGCTGGCTCACCTAGACTGAGGCCCTGCGGGAAGTGGCGCAGCTTGGTAGCGCACCTGCTTTGGGAGCAGGGGGTCGCGGGTTCAAGTCCCGCCTTCCCGACGTCGAGCGCGTTGCGGGTGTAGCTCAATGGTAGAGCCCCAGCCTTCCAAGCTGGTGGTGCGGGTTCGATTCCCGTCACCCGCTCGAGGTCCGGTCTTGCCGGCGAAAGCGCGCAGCATCTCGCGCGCAGGTTGCACGTGTCCGCTCACGCCAAGAGCCAGAGAGTGCGGCGCCGGTTCGTGCTCGCGTGATACCGGTCGCGGTATTGTGCGCTGCTACACTGGTAGAAGTCGACTAACTCAGTCAAGATTTGCTATCGGAAACGAGATCGCGCTATCATAGCTGCGATATCGGCCCGCCATCAGCAGCGAGGAGGCGACGGCGTTGGTGCAAGCAGTGTTTCCTGGGAATCGCTCCGATGACGGCGAGGAGGAGCTCGCTGGGCTCGTGCCGGCCGATGGAGTATCTCGACACCCTAACCAACGGAACGATCGCGATGGGGAGGTCGGCGATCTGGTGCGCCGGCTCTCGCGGATCGAGGGCCAGATTCGGGGCATCAAACGCATGCTGCAAGAGGGGCGGGACTGTCGCGACCTCGTCACGCAGTTTGCTGCGGTGTCTCGTGCGCTCGAGCAGGCAGCCCTCAACTACGTCACCTCCGAGCTGGTCTGGTGCGTCGAGCGACCGGACGAGGCGGCGGAGCACGGCTACAGCGTCGAAGAGCTGCGTAAGCTTCTCGGTCGACTCCGCTAGTCCAGGGCTCGTCGGGTACCCCAGGTATGATTGGGGCGCTATGCGCTCTACTACTACCACTAGCGAGGACCGCCGTTCAGCGACCGTGACGATCG
>SIRY01000141.1 GCA_004366215.1 Actinomycetota bacterium
CGCCAGTCGAACTTCTCGACCGCCCGGATCAGGCCGAACGTTCCTTCTTGGATAAGGTCGGCGAGCTCGACGCCCCGATCCTGGTAGCGGCGAGCCCAGTGCACGACGAGGCGCAGGTTGGCGGCCACCATCTCCGCCTTGGCCTCTTCATCGCCCTCGCGCACGCGCTTGGCAAGCTCGACCTGCTCGGCCGCCGAGGGCAGAGGGTGCTTGGCGAGGTCGTCAAGGAACAGGCGGATCGAGTCGGCACCAAGCCCCGCGGCTTGCAGCGCTGAGTCGACCTCAGCCTGAACTGCGCGTCGCCGACGCGTCCCCTGCTTTGGTGCACCCTCCGTCTTCGTCGCCATCGTGCCCTCTCTCGTTCACTCCGCTCGCTCGCACACCATCACGACGCCAAGCTCGCTCACCTCTCGCACCGACCGCCGCACCGCGCGTCCGAGACGGTACCTGCTGGCCCCACAGCACCGACCGCGCGCAACAGGCTCCCGCTGACCTCGCGTCTCGTCGAAGATTCTCGGCACAGCGGGGCTCGTCGCTTGAGGGTGGGCATGAAGTGGCGTCGCCACAGTATAACACGCCGTGAGGCCTCGTTGTTTCACCACCGGGCTGGTCGGACTCGTCCGGTGAGCCACGGAGCCACCATGGCACGCGCAGCTGAGAAGTTGGTGGGGAACGGCCGAGCGTGGGCTCAGGAGGAGCTAAGGGTGAGCCAACAGGCGGCCTCGGGCGCGCGAGCGTGCTGCTGCACGATTGCTAGCGTGGAAGGAGCGTTCGCTCCTAGCGCACGAGTCGAGGAGGTAGCCGTGGCTCGTCTTGGACGGTGGCGTCGAATGAAGGTCGGGATCCCGGTCGGTGTGGCGCTCGTCGCCGTCGCTGCGGCGGCGGTGACCCCGTCGCTCGCGAGCGCGCAGACGGAGTCACTGACGCCGGTCTCACCCCAGGCGCTCGTCGCCGCCGTACTCGGCGCTCGACCGCAGCAGTTCGCGGGCACCATCCAGGCGACCTCAAACCTCCTTGGGTCGCAGGCCTCGCTGCTGTCGGGTGTGCAGGGCTCGTCCCAGTCGGTCGCGATCCCGCAGGGGACGGCGAGCGTGCGGGTGTGGCGCGGTGCCGGCGCCGACCTGCGCGTCTCGGTCCTGAACGCGGCCAGTGAGCGGGATCTCTACGTGACCGCCGACGGGGCTTGGGTGTGGGACTCGAGCGGATCGAGCGTCGTCCACCTCGTGGCTAGCCGGAGCGCTGCGGCTCCGAGCTCAGCGTCGTCAGCGAGCTCAGCGACGTTCGACCCGACGACGGCGGCGGCGCAGCTGCTCGCACGTCTCTCGGTCGACTCGTCGGTGCGCCTCGGCCAGAACACCTACGTCGCTGGCCGGGCCGCCTACACGCTCGTGGTCACCCCGACGCAGGCGGGGACCACGGTCGGGTCGATCACCTTCGACGTCGACGCAGCGACCGACGCTATCCTCGGTGCTAGCGTGACGAACCAGGCGGGTGCGACTGTGCTGAGCTGGCAGTTCACCTCCATCGCCTTTGCGCCGCAGCCTGCGTCGATCTTCGCCTTCACCCCGCCGGCTGGATCTCACGTCACGACCCGCACCATCGGCCAGGCAGCGCTCGGCGCTGGTGGGATGGGGGCGCTCGGTGTCGGCTGGAGCGCAACACCGCCCAGCTCGTCGGCTCGGGTCCTCGGGTCCGGCTGGGACCGTGTCGCTGTGGTGAGCGCGCCGTCGCGGGGCCAGAACGCCGGCAGCTCGTCGCTCGCGGTCACCCTGCGGGCGCTCGAGGAGCCAGTCGTGCTTCCGAGCGGCCAGAGCGCTGAGCTCGTCCGCTCGACGCTCGTCAACGCCCTCATCCTGCCGTCGGGGACCACGCTCGTCGGAGCGGTGACGCCGTCGGTACTCGAGGCTGACGTCGCGGCGATCAACGGGTGAGCGACGCGATCGTGGCCGAGGGGCTCTCGAAGTCCTTCGGCCGCACGAGGGTGCTCTACGACGTGAGCTTCTCCGTGCCGACAGGCTCGATCTTTGGCTTCCTCGGTCCGAACGGCTCAGGTAAGACGACCTCACTCCGCATCCTCCTCGGCCTCGTCTTCGCCGACGGCGGCAGCGCGCAGGTCCTCGGCTCCGACGTGCCAAGGCTCGAGGGCGTGCGGCAACGGGTCGGTGCACTCGTCGAAGGTCCGGGCTACGTGCCCTACCTCAGCGCGAGCGACAACCTCGCTCGACTGCTCGCAGCGCGAGGCGTCCCTCGCCGCCGACGCGACGCCATGGTGGCTGACGCGCTCGAACGCGTCGGACTCGGTTCGGTCGCTGCACGCCGCGTCGGACGGTTCTCCCTCGGTATGCGGCAGCGGCTCGGGATCGCCCAAGCGCTCGTGCACGAGCCCGAGCTGCTCATCCTCGACGAGCCGACGAACGGCCTCGACCCGGCTGGCATGCGAGAGGTGCGCCGCCTCCTCGTCGCGCTCGCCAGCGAGGGCCGCACGGTGGTGCTCTCGACACACCTGCTCAGCGAAGCAGAGCAGATGTGCAGCGGCGTCGCGTTCATGACCCAGGGCCGCGCGGCGCGCGCCGGTCCCGGGGCGGACCTCCGAGAGCGGCACGAGCTGTCGTGGAGAGTGCGTGGAACGCCGCTCGCGCCGATCCTGGCCCTGCCCGGCGCGCGCCCCTGTCGCGACGGGTCCGTGGAGATCACGGCGCCCCGACGGGAGATCGCACCCATCGTCACGCACCTCGTCGGAGTAGGTGTCCAGCTCGAGGAGGTGACTCCGCTCGTGCCAAGCCTTGAGGACCTGTTCCTTGCCGAGGTGGGCGAGGGGTTCGATGTTCGCTGACGAGCTCGCGCGGGTCTTTCGCCGACCGCGAAACCTCGTGATCTTGGTGCTCCTCGGCCTGCTGCCGCTCGTGCTCGGCGTCGTCGTCAAGGTGGCGGGTAGCCCGCGCAACGGCGGAGGACCGCCGCTCTTTGCGCAGATCACCCAGAACGCTGTGTTCCTCCCCGCGGCCGCGCTCGCGACGATGGGAGCGCTCGTCCTGCCGCTCGCGGTCGCGATCGTCGCCGGAGACGCGGTCGCCGGAGACGCGGCGAACGGGTCGCTTCGCTACCTCGTCCTCGCAGCCGGCTCGCGCACCCGCGTCCTCGTCGCCAAGGCGACTGCTGGGCTCGTCTTCGCGCTCGCTGCCGCGGGGGTCGTCGCGCTCGTGGGACTCGTCGTCGGCGCGGCCCTGTTCCCTCACGGGCGCCCCGTCACCCTCTCGGGCCAGGAGGTCAGCCTCGCACGCGGCGTCGCCGACGTCGTCGTGAGCGCGCTCGTCGCCGGCGCCTCGCTCGTCGGTGTCGTCGCCGTGGGCGTTGCGCTCTCGACGATGACGGCGTCGTCACTGACGGCGACCGCGCTCACGCTCGCCATCGTCATCGCGACCGAGGTGGTCGGCGCCGTTCCGCAGCTCGCCGGTGTGCGACCGGTGCTCGTCTCGACCTACTGGGGAGCGTTCGTGAACGTGTTCCGCTCGCCCGCCTACCTGACACCCATCGTCAAAGACCTCCTCGAGCAGGCAGGGTGGCTCGTGGTGTGGGGAACGTTGGCGGTGTCGAACTTCAGCCAGCGCGACATCGTGACGTGAGCGGGGTCGCGCCGGTCTCCAAAAGGTGCAGACGCAGACGTAAGCTCGACGTTGGAGGTCACAATGGTCGTACGGATCGTCGCTTGGGTCATCGGACTCGTGGTGGTCGTTGCGGTGCTCGGGCTGCTGCTCGCACTCGTCCGTGACCTGCTCACGGTGGCGCTCGGCGTCGCGGTCGTCGTCGTCGTGGCGCTCGCGTTGCGTGCGCTAGCCCGCGCAGCGACGAGGCAGGGGGGCCGCTGAGCGGCGCTAGCGAGCGGGTTCGATCGTCTCGGCGACGGCGAGGAGCTGGTCGAGGCTGATGAACCCGAGGTTGAGCGCGGTTTCGTGGAACGTGCGGTCGTCGACGCCCCGGCGTCGCGCAGCGGCACGCGCCTCGAGCCAGACACGCTCGCCGAGCTTGTAGCTCGTCGCCTGAGCGGGCCAGCCGAGGTAGCGATCGACCTCGCTCGCGGCAAATCCGTCGTCGACGCCACCGACGTCGACGAGGTAGGCGATCGCGCGCGACGGCGTCAGCGTCTCGGTCGCTCCAGCGCCGAGGTCCACCGCGACGCCGACGTGCAGACCGACGTCGACGAGGATGCGCGCGGTGCGAAACAGCTGCGAGTAGATGTGGCCGATGCGGTAGGCGGGGTCATCGAGCAGGCCGAGCTCGTCGGCGAGGCGCTCTGCGTAGAGGGCCCACCCCTCGACGTGGCCGGAGATGGCGCCGAGCACGCGCTGGAAGGGATCGAGCGCCCCCCCTCGCCAGGTGGCGATGCCGGTCTGGAGGTGGTGCCCCGGCACCGACTCGTGGTGCACGGTCGTCAGCTCGCTCCAGAGCGAGAACGACGTCTGCCCGCGCGTCGGGTACCAGGTGCGCCCAGGGCGCGACAGGTCGCTCGAGGGAGGCGTGTAGTACATCGCCGCGGCACCACCGGGCGGCGCCTCGAGGGCCTCGCAGCGACGAAGCTCGGTTGGCAGGCTCACGACCCTCGTCGTGACGACCTCCATGGCGCGGTCGATGCGCCCCTGGTTCCACCGAAGGAACGCGTCGACACCCTCGATGCGGTACGCGTCGATCGCATCGAGGGCAGCCGGCAGCCCAGGCCCAGGCTCGAGGCCGAGCAGTCGAGCCTCCCGCTCGAGCTCGGCGAGCAGGCGTTCACGCTCAGCGACCGCCCAGGCCACCGCCTCGACCGGGTCGAAGAGGCGTCCGTTCGCCGCGCGGCACCACAGCTCCCAGCGCTCGCGACCGACGCCGTCACGTTCGCTCGCGCGGGGGGCGTAGTCGTCGCGAAGGTAGGAGCCAAGGTCGGCGTAGGCCTGCGCAGCGCGACGCAGGCGATCCTCGGTGGATCCTCCGATCGCTGTGCCGCCGAGCGCGCGGGCGAGCCGAGCTCTGAGTCCCTCGAAGTAGTGCGCCGCGGTCTCGTCAGCGAGGGCTGCGGCCGCGAGCGCCTGGCGACGCTGACCTCTGTGACCGTTCGCGAGGCCGGCCTCGAGGGTCGCGCGGTAGCCAGCGAGTGCCTCAGGGACGGCACCGAGACGCTCGGCGACGAGCTCGACGTCTGAGGGGGTGTCGATGCGCATGAGGTCGAAGGCCTGCTTGATCGCGTGTTGCGGCGACGCGATGACGTTCACCGCCGCCTCGTGCTCCCCGGCCTCGTAGAGAGCGAGCTCGGTCTCGAGGCGTTCGACGGCGAGGTCTCGCGCCACCGGATCGAGGGTGTCGTCGGCAGCGATCCACTCGAGGGCGTCGCGAGCGAGCGCCGCTCGGGCGGCTTCCCCCGCAGGCGAGAAGTCGGGGAGGCGGTCCTGACCGAGGGGCTCACCGAGCTCGGTGGCGAGGATGGGATCGAGCTCGAGGAGGCCAGCGAGGTAGCGTTCGGTAGCGCGCATGGCATGGATCCTAGGCGTGCGGGAATCGCGGCTGCTCGCGCGCGTGAGCGATGGAACCAGTCGCCGTCGGTAGGCTACGGGCATCGTGTCGGGTGCGAAGGAGGTCCCTCGTGGACGAGCGTGAACGCGCCGTTGTGCAGTCCGTGCCAACGGGGCTCTACATCGGCGGGGAGTGGCGCGAGGCGGCCAGTGGCGCGCGCTTTGTGGTGGAGGACCCCGCGACCGGCGAGGAGATCGCCACCGTTGCGGACGCGAGTGAAGCAGACGCGCGCGCTGCGGTCGACGCTGCGGTTGCGATGCAGCCCGCCTGGGCGGCGACGGCGCCGCGAGAGCGCGGTGAGATCCTGCGTCGCGCCTTCGAAGCTATCCTCGAGGCTCAGGACGACCTCGCGCTGCTCATGACCCTCGAGATGGGCAAGCCGGTCGCCGAGTCACGGGCGGAGGTCGCCTACGCGGCCGAGTTCTTCCGCTGGTTCGCGGAGGAGGCGGTGCGGATTCGTGGCGACTTCTACATCTCGCCCGACGCCGCCACGCGAGTCTTGACGACCCGCCAGCCGGTCGGCCCGAGCTACCTCATCACGCCGTGGAACTTCCCGCTCGCGATGGGCACGCGCAAGGTCGGCCCAGCGCTCGCCGCCGGCTGCACGGTCATCCTCAAGCCCGCCGAGCAGACCCCCCTGTGCTCGCTCGCGCTCGCGTCGATCCTCGAGCGCGCGGGGCTGCCAGGCGGTGTGCTCAACGTCGTGACGACCGAGCACCCCGGTCCGATCAGCGACGTCATCATCGAGCACCCGGGCCTGCGGAAGCTCTCGTTCACCGGCTCGACTGAGGTCGGCAGCCTGCTCATGCGCAAGGCCTCGAGCGGCCTGCTGCGGCTGTCGATGGAGCTCGGAGGCAACGCGCCACTCATCGTCTTCGAAGACGCAGACCTCGACAAGGCGGTCGCTGGCGCGGTCTTTGCCAAGATGCGTAACGGAGGGGAGGCGTGTACCTCGGCGAACCGGATCTTCGTGCACCGCTCGATCGCTGAGGAGTTTGCGGGCCGGCTCGCGGCCGCGCTGAGCGCACTCAAGGTGGCTCGAGGCACCGAGCCGGGCGCGAACGTCGGGCCGCTCATCGATCACGACGCCCTCGCCAAGGTGTCGGGCCTCGTCGACGACGCGGTCGCTCGCGGAGGCCGGGTGATGACCGGTGGCGCGCGCACTGGAGAACGCGGCTACTTCTACGCGCCGACGGTGCTCTTTGACGTGCCGACGACAGCGCGGGTGTTTCGCGAGGAGATCTTTGGCCCGGTCGCACCGGTGTACCCCTTCGACGACGACGACGAGGCGATCCGGCTGGCCAACGACACGACCTACGGCCTCGTCGGCTACATCTTCACCGAGTCGCTCAAGCGGGCCGTGCGGACGATCGAAGCCCTCGAGACCGGCATGGTCGGGGTCAACCAGGGTCTCGTCTCGAACGCAGCCGCTCCCTTCGGCGGGGTGAAGCGCTCTGGCTTTGGCCGCGAGGGTGGCTTCGAGGGGATCCACGAGTACCTGTCGGTCAAGTACGCGGCGCTCAACCTGGGCTGAGGCGGGAACACTCGGCGTGGCCGTGGCCTTGGTAGAGGCGAAGGAGGTACCGTGTTCCCCTACTCGCTGAGGATCAACCGCCTCGACGGCACACCAGAGTCGCTCGAGGCCTACCGAGGCCAGGTGCTGCTCGTGGTGAACGTCGCGTCGCGGTGCGGCTTGACGCCGCAGTACGAAGGGCTCGTCGAGCTCTACCACAGCTACCGAGACCGAGGCTTGCGCGTGCTCGGGTTTCCGTGCAACCAGTTTCTCGGTCAAGAGCCGGGCACCCCGGAGGAGATCGCGGCGTTCTGCCGCACGACCTACGGGGTTGACTTTCCGATGTTCGAGAAGATCGAGGTCAACGGGGAGGGCCGCCACCCGCTCTACGAGGTCCTCTGTAGCGTGCCTGACGACGAGGGCGCGGCTGGAGACGTCCAGTGGAACTTCGAGAAGTTCCTCGTCTCGCGAGGTGGCGACGCGATACGGCGTTTTCGCCCGACCGTCGAGCCCACCGCCCCGGCGATCGTCGAGCAGCTCGAGGCGTGGCTCTAGGACGCGCTCGTCGGGCGCCCTGGTGCGCGCAGGCTGCGAGTCACCATCGCCGGCTCGAGCGGTCGAGCACGCACGAGGCAGCGCGCACGGCGCACCCACCAGCCTCGGGTTGTCCCAACCAGCGGATCGAGGCAGAGGGCAGCGACCTCGAAGCGGCGCTCAGCGAGCGTGACGAGGGCTTCGACGACGTGGGCGAGCTCGTCGGGCTCTCCGGGTAGCGAGTCGACGCCCGGCACGCTCGCGATGAAGTCTGCGACGTCGGCGTCTGTCTGAGGGAGCGCGACGACTCGCGAGGCACCGATGCGCTCGAAGGCCTCGCCGCTCAGCGCGCCTCGCAGGAACGGTCCGTAGCGGTCGAGGTGGATGAGCTCGAGGCGCAGGTGGAGAGCTCGGCCCTCGAGCTCCTCGCGGCGCGCACCTCGAGGAGGAGTCGTCGCGAGGCCGGCGTGCTCGAGGAGCGCGCCGAGGCGCTCGTCGTCGAGCTCTTCGCGAGCGTGGTCTCGACGAGGCGCAAGGTCGGCTCGAAGGAGCGCGTCGCCGGCGGCGAGCTCGAGCGGCGTCCCCTGCGCGCTCGCTCGCCACGCTGCGTAGCGAGCGGCGTGCCCGAGCGCGCGCGCGGCTGACTCTGGAAACTGGAATCCTGGCACGGCTCGATCAGCGTCGCGCAGGTGGGCTGCGATGCCTGGGAGCGCGAGCACGTTCGCGACGACGGGCTTCGGCTCGGCCCGCCCTCGCTGGCGAGCGGCCCGAGCGATGGCGGCGGCCACCTCGTCGGCACGAGCGAGCCCTTGGCTCGGGGCCCCGCGGAGGTCGCCTCCGGGGATCGGGTTCGCGAGCAGGCGCGGCGCTCCCGGTGTGCCGATGAGGGTCGGCACGAAGCTCGCGACGACCGCGTCGACCGCGGGGTCTGCGAGCACGAGCTCGAGTGCTCGCTGCCACTCCTCGGGCACGAGGCTCGGGCCGAGCTCGAGCGGGTTCGTCACGGGGAGAGGGCGGGCGCTCAGCTCCTCGAGCGCCGACACCGTCATCGGCGAGAGCGTCGCGAGCAGGAGGCCGCTGCGGACGAGGGCGTCAGCGACGAGCGGTGCCGGACCCTGAGTGTTCGCGACGACGGCGACGCGACGACCCCGAGGAAGAGGTTGGGACTCGAGGAAGGTGACGAGCTCGGTGAGCTCCGTCAGCGAGGTGGTGCGGATGACGCCGGTGTGGGCGAGGAGGGCGTCGATGGCGTCTTCAGGGTCGAGCACTCCCCAACGCTCGGTCGCCCGCGGGGCCGGCCCCTCACGGCGCGGCTTGACGACGACGATGGGCTTGTGGCGGCTGACTCGCCGTGCCACCCGAGCAAAGGTCCGTGGGTTGCCAAAGTCCTCGATGTAGAGCACGATGACGCGCGTGTGCTCGTCGGTCTCCCACCAGGCGAGCAGGTCGTTGCCGGAGATGTCAGCCTTGTTGCCCGAGGAGACGAAGCTCGCGATGCCGATCGAGGCCTCCGAGAGCGTCGCGAGGATCGCGAGGGAGAGCGGCCCAGACTGTGCGTGGACGGCGACGCTGCCCGGCTCGACTCCAAAGGGGGCGAGCGTCGCGACGAGGCCGCGGTGCGGCACGGCGATGCCCATCGAGTTCGGCCCAAGGACACGGATCCCACGCCGACGGGCGCTCGCGACGAGCCGACGCTCCTCGAGCGCGCCGGCGTCATCGAGGTCGGAGAAGCCCGCACTCACGACGACGAGCGCCCGAACCCCAGCCGCGGCGGCGTCGTCGAGGACCTCGGAGACGAGCGAGCGGCGCACCGCGACCACCGCGAGGTCGATGGGCGCACCGACGGCGCGTAGCGAGGGGTAGGTGCCGAGGCCGCGCACGGTCTGGGCGTTCGGGTTGATGAGCGAGATGCGCCCGTCGAAGCGGCCGGCGAGGAGGTTCCACAGGAGGACGTCGCCGACGCTGCCCGGGGTGCGGCTCGCCCCGACGAGCGCGACGTGGCGCGGAGCGAAGAGCGGCTCGACGCTGCGAGCCGCGGCCGCTCGCTCACGCTCGGCCATGACCGCGAGCGAGCTCGGGGTCGGGTCGATCGGGAAGACGACGTGGACGGTCCCGTCGGCCCAGCTGCGAGCGACGGTGTAGCCAGCGTCCTGGAACACCTTGAGCATCCGGACGTTGTCGGCGAGCGTCTCGGCGACGAAGCGCTCGATGCCGTGGTGGCGGGCGTAGGCGGCGAGGAGCTCGAGGAGGACACCCCCGAGGCCGCGGCCTTGGTGGCGATCGTCGACGAGGAAGGCGACCTCGGCGTCGCGGGAGCCGACGAGCCGGTCGTAGCGAGCGACGGCGATGAGCTCGTCACCGAGCTCGGCGACGAACGCCATCCGGTCGACGTAGTCGACGACGACGAAGTGGGCGACGAGCTCGTCGGGGAGCTCCTTGAGGGGCGTGAAGAAGCGGTAGTAGATGGTCTCGGGCGAGCACCGTCTGTGGAGGCTGCGGATGCCGGTGGCGTCGTCGGGACGGATGGGGCGCACGTGGACGGTGCGCCCGTCCGCGACGACGACGTCACTCTCCCACGACGCTGGGTAGGCGGGCGGGCAGCCGGTCTCGGGGCTCATCGGCGCCCCACTCACGCCCAGGACTGCTCGAGAGGATCGCCGAGCTCGCCGCGCAGGCCCCGCGCGCGTCGAACCATGTCAGCGAGGGTGTAGGAGCGCAGGTGCTCCACCATGTGCCGGCCCACTTCAGCCCAGACCTCGAGGAGGGCGCACTGACCCTCGTGGTCGCAGGCGCCGTCCTCGTGTGGCTCCTTGAAGTCACCGACGCTGATCGGTCCGTCGACGGCCGTGAGGATCTGGGCGAGGGTGATCTCCTCGGGATCGCGTCGCAAGGTGTAGCCGCCGCCGGCACCCCGCTTCGAGCGAACGAGCCCTGCTCCCTTGAGCGTGAGGAGAATCTGCTCGAGGTACGGCTGGGGCAGGCCCGTGCGTCGCGCGAGCTCTGCGACCGAGGTCGGTTGGTCCTCGGGGTGCAGCGCCAGCGAGAGGAGCGCCCGTGCCGCGTAGTCGCCGCGCGTGGAGACTCTCACCGGAGCCGAGCCTAGCCCGCGTGGCGCAGGCTCGTCGAGATTCCTCGCTGGCGTCGGGATCCGGGTAGCCTCAGTGAGAGGAGGCACGATGGAGCTCGATCTCGCGCACGCGGCGACGGAGCGCTTCGTCGTGCCCTCGTACGAGGGGCCCTCGCTCGTTGGGCTGGTGCCGGGGCTCTTTGGCCTGCTCGGGATCGCCGGCGAGCAGGGTGCGCCGCGCTGGCTCGAAGAGCACCTCGGCCGTCCTGAGCGTGTCGTGCTCCTCGTGCTCGACGGCCTTGGGTACCTCCAGCTCCAAGACCGTGCTCGCGACCTTGGGACGCTCGGGTCGCTGCGGGTCATCCCGGCCTGCTCGACGGCGCCGACGACGACCGCGACGGCGTTGACCTCGCTGACGACCGGCGCCGTACCGGCCCGCCACGGCGTGCTCGGCTACCGCATGGCGCTCGGAGGCTCCACCGTCCTCAACGTGCTGCGCTGGAGCGTCAACGGCCAGGCCAGTCCGCCCCTAGCTGAGCGCGTCGCTCCGATCGCGCCGTTCCTCGGGGCGAACCCGGTCGCGGTGACGAAGGCGACGTACGCCGAGACCGCGTTCACGAAGGTGCACCTGCGCGGCGCGCGGCTCCGCTGGTGGTCGACAATGAGCCAGGTCGTCAGCCGAATCCTCGAGGCGCTCGCCCTCGGGGAACGCTTCGTCTACGCGTACTACGAAGGGGTCGACACGACCGCGCACGAGTTCGGGCTCGGTGCCGCCTACGAGCGCGAGCTGCGACTCGTCGACACGATGGTCGGCATGCTGCTCGAGCGGCTGCCTCGAGGGGTCGCGCTCGTCGTGACCGCTGACCACGGCGAGGTCGAGGTCGGCGGTGGTGCGATCCGTCTCGACGACGCGCTGCGTCGCCGGTGCCACCTCGTGTCGGGGGAGGGGCGTTTTCGGTGGCTGCACGCGCGTGAGCGACCTGAGGAGCTGGCCGCGCTGTGCCGAGCACGCTTTGGAGAGATCGCCGAGGTGCTCACGCGGCGCGAGGCCATCGAGCGTGGCCTCTTCGGCGGGGCGGTGCCGCCGACCTTCGAGGGACGCCTCGGTGACGTCGCGCTCGTCGCGACGGAGCCGGTGTGGTTCGAGGACCCTGATGACCAAGGGACCCTACGGATGCGGGCGCGCCACGGCGGCTTGTCGGGGGCGGAGCTCCTCGTGCCCGTCGCGGTTGCTCCCTAGCTCGCTGCGGGTAGGCTTCCCCCGGCGTGAGCTCACGATGGGAGGACGGCATGGACGAGCAGGTGGAGGAGACCCAGGCAGCCTCGTCGACCGAGGAGACGGACGCAGTCACCTCGCCCGCGCGGGTCATTCGCATCGGTGCGATGGTGCGTGCGCTGCTCGACGAGGTGCGCCAAGCGACGCTCGACGAGCGCTCTCGCGAGCGCCTTGCGGAGATCTACGAGCAGGCGCTCCGAGCGCTGAGCGAGGTGGTCTCGCCTGACCTCGCAGCTGAGCTGCGGTCATTCTCGCTGCCCTTCGAGGAGGGGACCGTGCCCTCGGAGGCGGAGCTGCGCATCGCCCAGGCGCAGCTCCTCGGGTGGCTCGAGGGCCTGTTCCAAGGGATCCAGGCGACGCTGTTCGCGCAGCGGATGGCCTCGAGCGCGCAGCTCGAGCAGCTCCGCGGTCGGTCCTTGCCCCAAGGGACCCAGAACCAAGGCCCCGGAGCGTACCTGTGAGCCGTGTCGTCGCGCTCGGCGCGGATCACGCCGGCTACGCGCTCAAGGAGCTCGTCAAGACTCACCTCGAGTCCAGAGGGTACGACGTCATCGACTTTGGGACCGACTCGGCTGAGCCGGTCGACTACCCACTCTTCTGCGAGCCGGCCGCGCGTGCGGTCGCGACCGGGGCAGCGGCGCTCGGCGTGGTGGTCGGCGGCTCGGGCCAAGGCGAACAGATCGTCGCCAACAAGGTGCGGGGCGTCCGGGCTGCGCTGTGCTACAACGAGCTCTCTGCCCGGCTCGCGCGCCAGCACAACGACGCCAACGTCCTCGCGCTCGGCGCCCGACTGCTCGGTAGCGAGCTCGCGCTCGCGATCGTCGACGCGTTCCTCAACGCGTCCTTCGAGGGGGGGCGTCACGCGCGTCGCATCGCACAGATCACGGAGGTTGAGGACGGCACGACCTTCTCGCAGGCAGACGGCTAGGCGTCGAACCCTCGAGGCGATCGTCGCGGTGGTGCTCGTCGCGGCGGTCGTGGTGGTGGCCGAGCGTGTCTCGGCAGCGCGCGTGCGCGGGCCTTCCGAGGTGGTCGCGAGGCCGCTGCAGCCTCGACAAGTGCTGGAGCCTCGGCCGGAGGCGCGCCGCGGAGGGCCGCCCGGCGTCGGCGAGCGCACCGAGACCGTCGTCGAGCCGGGTCGGGTGACGTGCGTGCCGAGCACCCACGTCTGCAGCGAACGTTCCTACCTCCTCGAGGTGTACTACCCGGCCTCGGTGCCGGGCTCGGCCGTCGCCGACGCGCCGGCTGCAGCGTCGGCGACGCCGTGGCCGCTCATCGTCTTCGCCGCCGGTTTCGACGAGGACCCGAGCGCCTACGCGCCGCTCATCGACGCCTGGGTGCGAGCTGGTTACGTCGTCGCTGCACCCAGGTTTCCGTTGTCCTCGGCGTGGGCGCTCCGTACCTACGGCGTGAACCTCGGCGACGTCGCCCTCGCGGACGCCTTCGAGTCGGACATGCTCAACGAGCCCGGGGACCTCGAGGCCGCTTACCGTGCGGTCGCACAGCTCGACGCCTCCGGCCCGCTCGCTGGCCGGATCGCGCTCGGGCAGGCCGCCGCGATCGGCCAGAGCGACGGCGGCGACGTCGTCGTCGCGAGCTCGACGAACACCTGCTGTGAGCTGCCCTGGATCCGAGCGGCGGTCGTGCTCTCAGGAGCCATCTTCCCGCCCTTTGGAGGCACGTTCTTCGCGCGCTCGGTGCCGCTGCTCGTCGTGCAAGGCTCGGCAGACACGGTGAACCCTCCCGCCGCGTCTCAGGCTATCTACGACGAGGCGCTCGGGCCGAAGTACCTCGAGTGGCTGAGCGGCGCGGACCACCTCGAGGCCTACACGACGACGGACGCCTACGAACAGGTCGTGGCTCGTGTCACGGTGGCCTTCCTCGACACGTACCTGCGGGGAGAGCCCCCGAGCGCCACGCAGCTCGGCACCGTCGGCACCGTCGCAGGACTAGCCGAGGAGCAGAGCGATGGGAGCACGTAACGACGCGTGGCGAGTCGGCGACGGCGAGCTGTCGGCCGCACCAGCGGGCCGCCGGCTCGGCGTGAAGGACAACATCGACGTGGCCGGGGTCCCGACACGGCTCGGTAGCCGCGTCGCTGGCCGTGAGGCTGCGCCCGCGCTGCGCGACGCGAAGGTGGTGGCGGCGCTTCGTCGCGCTGGCTGGGTGGTCGTCGCGAAGACGACGATGGTCGAGCTCGCGTACGCGACGCACGGCGTCAACCCGTGGGATGGGACGCCGCTGAACGCCTGCGACCCAACGCGCGTGCCGGGTGGGTCCTCGAGCGGTGCTGCGGTCGGGGTCGCGCTCGGCGCGCTCGACCTCGCGCTCGGAACCGACACGGGCGGCTCGGTGCGCATCCCGGCCGCTGCGAACGGGATCCTCGGGCTCAAGTGCTCGAGGTGGCGAGGTTCGCTCGCCGGCGTGTGGCCACTCGCACCGACGCTCGACAGCGTGGGGCTGCTCGCGCGAGACCTCGACGTCCTGCGCGATGGCCTCGGGGCGCTCGGCGTCGACGAGGCGCCGGAGGCTCCGCGGCTCGCAGCGCTCGCTCGGGTCCACGACGCGGGGGCTCGTCGCGTGCGCGGGCTCTTCTATGGCACGCTCGAGTTCCCGGTCGACCTCGACGAGCTGCGCGAGGTCGGCTCGGTCGTGCTCGACTACGAGGCGGCCCGGACGTGGGGGGACCTGCTCGGCGAGCGGCACCGCCTCGACCCCTGGGTTCGAGCACGGCTCGAGGCCGCAGCGCGGATCCCGGCCTCGACCTACCTCGACGCGCGACGGCGACTCGACGAGGCGAGCGACACGGCGCGGCGGTGGTGGGCCCAGCACCCCGACGTCGTCCTGTGCACCCCGACGCTCGAGCTGCCGCCTCCGCAGCTCACGGCCTGGCGGAGCGTCCGCCTCAACGGGCTCACGCTGCCGTGGAACGTGCTCGGTGCGGCCGCGCTGAGCTTGCCGGTCGGTGGCGGCGAGGGCGCCTGGGTGACGAGCGCAGTCCCCCTCTCCGTGCAGCTCGTCGGCCCACCAGGGAGCGAGGGTCGGCTCATCCGCGCGGCGCGGCGAGTGACTCAGCTCTCGTCGGCCTCGCCGCGGAGCCAGGCGAGCACCCAGTCGCGGTCGGCGTCGGGATCGGGGGGCTCGCGCACGTAGTCGACCGGCGTGGTGGAGAAGGTGAGCGGGTTCGCGATCGAGTCGAGCGCGAGATCGCCGGGCAGCCTGACCCGAGGTGCGAGGCCGAGGGTCTCAGCGAGCGCGACACCCTCGGCGACGGAGTTGATCGGGGAGACGGGGACCTGGGCGGCCTCGAGGAGGGTCACCCAGTACGCCCGGGGGCGCTCGCTGAGCGTGGCTTCGAGGAGCCTCGCGAGCTCCTCGCGGTGCGCGACGCGTCGCTCGTTCGTGGCGAAGCGAGGATCAGCTGCGAGGTCGTCACGACCGAGGCACGTGAGGAGGCGCGCGAACTGCGCATCGTTGCCCACCGCGACGACGAGGGGTCCGTCTTGGCAGGCGAGCGGCTGGTACGGCGCGAGGCTCGGGTGCGCGTTGCCGAGCCGGTGTGGCACGGCGCCGGTCGCGAGGTAGCTCCCCACCTGGTTCGCAAGGCCAAAGAGGGCGACCGCGAGCAGGTTCGTCGTCACGCGCTGGCCCCGGCCAGTCCTCGCGCGGGCCGCGAGCCCTGCGAGCGCCCCGATGGTGGCGACGAGCCCTGTCTCGACGTCGACGATCGCAACCCCTGCCTTGGTCGGCGGGCCCTCAGGCTCACCGGTGATGTCCATGAAGCCGCTCGCGGCCTGGACGGCGACGTCGTAGCCGGGTTTCGTCGCGCCGGGCCCTTCGCCGTAGCCGGAGATCGAGACGTAGACGAGGCGCGGGTTCCTCGACGCGAGCGTCTCGTAGTCGAGCCCCCACCTTGCCATCGCACCGACGCGGAGGTTCTCAACGAGGACGTCCGCGCGCGCTGCGATCGCGGTGGCGACGGCGCGGTCGGGCTCGCGGTCGAGGTCGAGCGCGATGGCGCGCTTGTTGCGATTGAGCGAGAGGTAGTAGGTTGACCGCCCTCGGTGGGCGGGCGGCATCCACGTGCGCGTCTCGTCGCCTCGGGGGTGCTCGATCTTGATGACCGTCGCACCGAGGTCCGCGAGCATCATGGTTGCGAGCGGACCTGCGAGGACACGCGAGAAGTCCGCGACGACGGTGCCGGCGAGCGGTCCGGTGCGAGTCGCTGCCATCGTGTGCTCCTTTGGTGGCGTGTCTGACCTGACCCAGGGTCGCATGGTAGCCTGAGCGGAGCTGCGAAGGAGGTGCTGTGGTTCGAGGGCGTGTCCGAGGCGCGCTCGTGGTCGGCGCAGCCCTCGCCGTGTCGGTCGTCGGTCAGTGGCGCTCGTCTGCGCCTGCGGACCTTGCGACCGAGCAGGCGACGGCGTCGACCGTGGCGCGGGCGTTGGCCCGGAGCGAGAGCGACGTCGAGATCGCGACGGAGCGCTACGACGCCGCCCTCGTGGCCCTCGCTCAAGACCGGCACATGGTCGCGCTCCTCGACGCGCAGCTGCACGAGGAGCAGGCGCGCCTTGGGCGGCTGCGCACCGAGCTTCGAGGCCAGGCGCTCCACGAGTTCGCGACGGCTGGGGGAGCGAGCACGGTGGCGGCCGTCCTCGCGGGCTCGCCGAGTGACGCCGCGATCGTGCAGGCCGACGTCGGCGTCGTCGCGAGTCGCGAGCTCGAGCTCGAAGCCGCCTTCGAGGCGGCGAGCCTCCAGCTCGCCGCACGCCGCCGTGCGCTCGAGGCGACGGAGCGCCAAGCGAGTCAGACGCTGAGCGCGGCTCAGTCGGCTCGCGAGGCGGCCCTCGCCGACGAGGCGCAGCTGCAGCACGAGCTCGCGGTGGTCCAAGGCGACCTCGCGGCCCTCGCCCAGGCGCAGGCCGCTGCTCGCGCCGCCGTCTCGCAGCCGGTGACCTCGGCGCTCGCGACCGCGCTGCCGGCGCAGGCACCTCCCGTCGCTAGCGGGAGCGCGCTCGCGCAGGCGGCGGCCATCGCCGAGGCGATCGCTGCCCGGGGCGACACGGGCTACCTCTTCGGAGCGGCGGGCCAGTGGTACGACGGCGTCCAGTACTTCGACTGCTCGGGCCTCGTGACCTACGTCTACGCCCAGGCCGGTATCGAGCTCGTCCACGACGCCGCGGGCCAGTACGCCGCGTCGACGCCGATCAGTGCGGCGGAGCTCCAGCCCGGCGACCTCGTCTTCTACGAGACGCTCGGAGCGAGCTCGATCGACCACGTCGCGATCTACGTCGGAGGAGGAGAGGTGGTTGAGGCGACGACCCCAGGGCGGCCCGTCTCGCTCGATCCGATCGGCTGGTCAGGTACCCCGGTCGCCTACGGACAGCCCTGAGCGGCTGTCCGTGCCGCTCGACGGCTTGAGGACGCGGCCTTGCGAGCCGATGAGCGTGCGGAGTCGTAGAGAGGGGGGACATGACGCGTCGTCGCTTCGAACAGCTCGCCGACGTCGGCCGCGCGATCCTCGCGGGAGCCGCGCCCGATAGCGTGATCGAGCGCGCGATCGAGGCTGCCCTCGCGCCGATGACCTCCTACCGCGCTGCGGCGCTCGCACAGCGTTCTGGCGACGAGGCGTTCCGCGTGACGCACGCCCGCGGACTCCTGCCTCCCTCGCGCGAGCTCGAGCTGCTCGCGCTGCGAGCGAGCGACCTCGAGCGTCTCACGGTGGTCGCTGAGCGCGTGGGTGGGCTCTACCTCGTCGCGGGGGATCACCCTCTCGTTCGAGAGCTCCTCGCGCGTGGGGCGATCCGCGCCTCGCCAGAGCGGCTCGAGGGCTGGGATCCCGCCTCGCTGACCTTCGAGATCGTCGAGTCGTGGCAACAGCACGCCGGAGCGGTCCTCTTCCTCGACGCACC